>NZ_DAHVSH010000054.1:0-44224 GCF_027324685.1 Haloactinopolyspora sp. | reverse complement strand
GGGCTCGATGACCAGCACCTGGCTGAGGGTGGAGCTTGGCCCGATCGGGGGTGTGGTCTGGTGCTGGTTCGGTCCGGCAGGGTCGTGGTTCAGGCGGCCATGGTCACCCCGGGGCGGTGGCCGGTGGCGAGGTCGGCGTCGCTCACGGTAGCCACCGCAGCCGCACACCCCGCTGACGAACAACGGATCGGTATACCCGAGTGGACCGGACCCTCTGCTACAGATCTGGCTACACCTGCCGACTTTAGGCGTCAGGACAGGCGATTCCGGAGCACCCACTGGACGCTCGACACGACGAGCTCCGCCAAACGACGAAGGCCCGGACCGTTTCGGTCCGGGCCTTCGTGGTGGTAGCGGGGGCAGGATTTGAACCTGCGACCTCTGGGTTATGAGCCCAGCGAGCTACCGAGCTGCTCCACCCCGCGTCGCACTGACAAGGATACGGGACAGTCGGCCGCACACCAAATCGGCGCAGGGGTCGAATCCGGACCGGCGAAATCTGCCGTGTCGATCACGAGCCGGCGGGCTGGCGAGCGATCCTGACACCTCGCGCGGTTCCCGCATCAAGGGCCGTCGCCGGCCAGTCGTGAAGATCGTCGTGGTTGAAATTGCCGCTATATCGCGCACTTCGGCGCACGACGATCTTCACGACTCCTCAGGACCGGCAACGGTTCACACAACGATCTTCACGACCGCTCGAGCCCCTTCACGACCGCTCGAGCCGCCCCGCGCGCATCGCCCGAACCGCTCCGCACGCACCGCCCGCACGACCGCCCGCGGCGGCTTCGGAGCCCCAAGCGCCGCGCACCCACGACAAAGACTGCTGCGCCACCAGGCACATGCCTGATGACGCAGCAGTGACCGTCGTGCTGCCGGGCCAGCGCCAGCCGCCACGCCGGCCCGGCTATACCGTCACGGTGCCGGCGCGGATTCGCCGGACAGCTGCTCGGCCCGCGCGAGGGCGTCCTCGAGCCGTTGGAGCGCCTCGCCGTAGTCGGCCCAGCGGCCGTCGGCCTGGGCGGCCTGGGCATCGGCCCATGCCTGCTGCGCGTCGGCAATGGCCTGGGCGAGGTCGCCCTCGGGCGGCGGCTGGTTGTCGTCGGGCGGGGTGGTCTCGTCGTCCGGTGGCGGCGTCTCGTCGTCGGGCGGAGTCTGTTCCTCCTCGCCCGGAGCGCCGTCTTCGTCGGGCGCGGCGTCGTCGTCGATGCCGCCCTCTTCTTCGGTCTCAGCACCGGATTCGCCCTGGAAGATCTGGTCCAGCGCGCCTTGCAGCGTGTCGTCGTACCCGATCTTGCCGCCGAACTGAACCAGAACACGGCGCAGCAACGGGTACGCCGCGTCACCGCTGGCTCGCACGACGTAGACCGGCTGGACATAGAGCAATCCGTTACCGACCGGGAGGGTCAGCAGGTTGCCGGGCCGGGTCTCGGCATCGCCCTGCCGCAACAGCGACAGCTCGGTGGCGACTTGAGGATCGGTCTCGAACGCGTTCGCGACCTGACCGGGACCGTCGATCTGCGTGTTGCTGGACACCCGCAGCGCCCGTATCTGCCCATAGTCGTCACTTCGCACGTCGGCGTTGACCGCCATGAACGAGATCAGGTTCTGCCGGTTCTTCGGCGTGTACGTGGTGGTCAGCGAGAAGTACGGCTGCTCCTGACCGGGCATTTGGATGCTGAGGTAGTACGGCGGCTGGTCGGTCTCGACCTCGCTGGTCGGATCGCTGGGCACGATCCACTGGTCCTGACCGCCGTAGAACGTGAACGGGTCGGTCACGTGGTACTCAGCCAGCAACTTGCGCTGCATCTTGAACAGGTCTTCGGGGTAGCGCAGGTGATCCATGAGGGGCTCGGGGATCTCCGAGCGCGCCACGACGGAGTCCGGGAAGGCACCCATCCACGCGCGCAGCACCGGGTCCTCCTCGTCCCACGCGTAGAGCGTCACCTCACCGGAGTAGGCGTCGACGGTGGCCTTCACGGAGTTGCGGACGTAGTTGACGAAGTCGTCAGGCTGAGCGGCCAGCGCCGGGCGCACCGTCCGCGAGTCACTGGTCGCCTCACTCAGCGACACCCGCTCGGCGTACGGCACCGAGTTGGAGGTCGTGTAGCCGTCCACGATCCACTTGACCCGCCCGTCGATCACCGCAGGGAACGGGTTGGAGTCGACGGTCAGCCACGGCGCCACCTTCGAGACGCGCTCGCGGGGATCACGGTCGTACAGCAGCTGCGACTCGGAGTTGAGCCGGTCGGACAGCAGGAAGTTCGCTTCCTGGAAGCGGGTGGCGTACAGCAGCCGGTTGAAGAACGAGCCGACCGGCACCCCGCCGTCTCCCTGGTAGGTGTTCAACCGCTCTCGGCCGGTCTCCGGGTCTTCGGGAACGTCGAACTCGACGGGATCGGTGCCCTCAGGCGCGCCGACGATGGAGTACTCCGGGGAGTTCTCGCCGAAGTAGATCCGCGGCTCGTACTCGCCCAGGATGCCTTCGGACGGGATGTCTTCCTCCGCCCACGCCGGCGACCCGTCGCTCTCGCGCGTGTTGCCGTACGCGGCGACCACACCGTACCCGTGCGTGTACACCGTGTGCTCGTTGATCCAGTTCTGCTGCTCGTCCGGGATACCGGCGGAGTTGAGCTCACGCGCGGCGATGACGATGTCACGCTGCTCGCCGTCGACCTCGTACCGGTCGACATCGAGCGGATCGTTGAAGCTGTAGAAACCACGGACCTGCTGCAACTGCTGGAACGCCGGCTGGATGACGCCTGGGTCCATCAGCCGGATACCGGGGATGGTCGCCGAGTCCTCCGCCAACTGCCCTTCACTGACCTGGGTGGTGGCGTCATAGTCGGGGATCTCGATGTCGTCGACGTCGTAGGCGTTGCGGGTCGCTTCGATGTTGCGCGAGATGTACTCCGACTCGCGGCTGGCTTCGCTCGGGTTGACCTGGAACTGCTGGACGAGCAGCGGCCACAGCCAACCCAGCAGGACGGCGGAGAGCACCAGGAGGCCGAGGCCGATGCCCGGCAGGGTCCAGTTGCGCTGCCAGACGTTGACGAAGAACAGGATGGCGCAGATCAGCGCCACGAACACCAGGATCATCTTCGCCGGCATGAGCGCATTGACGTCGGCGTAGCCGGCCCCGGTGAACCGGTCGTCGTTGGTTCCCTGGATGACCAGCTCGTACCGGTCGAGCCAGTACGCCACGGCCTTCAGCAGGATGAACACGCCGATCAGCACGGACAGGTGTGCTTGCGTGGCCGGACTGACCTTCTGCCCGGCGGTCTGCAGCCGGATGCCGCCGTAGACGTAGTGGGTGATGGCCGCGACCGCCATGCCGAGCACGACGACGGCGAAGCCGTAGCTGACGAGGAAGCGCCACCACGGGAAGTCGAACGTGAAGAACCCGATGTCGATGCCGAACTCGGGGTCGTCCTGGCCGAACTCGCCGCCGTTGCGCCATAGCAGGTAGTCGCGCCACCGCCCGGCCGCACTGGCGCCGGCCATGACGGCCAGCAGTCCCGCCGCCGCGGCCAACACCCACTTGCGTACCGGGTCGATCGCGTCACGGTAGCGGTCGAGGCTTTGTTGTTCGACGCTCATCGGGCGGTACTGCGGGCGCAGCCGGTACGCCACGATGCCGTTGACGACCACCGAGATGGCCATGACCAGGCCGAACACGACGAACAGCGCCACTCTGGTGAACAACTGCGTGGTGAACACGCCGGTGAAGTCCACCGAGTCGAACCACAGCCAGTCGGTCCAGAACGTGACGGTGAGGATGTAAGCCACGAGCAGAACGCTCAGCACAGCGACTGTCGGCAACAGCGCACGGGAGCGTCGGGGCACGTTCGGTCCGCGGAATGGCCCAGCGGGGCGCGGCATGTCCTGGCTCACCCCTGAGAAACTATCTCACTCGGGCTCGTGGTTCCGAACCGGCCACCCCCTGTAGCCAGCACCGTGCCGGGCGTCGTCGGGTCGGCGTCGTGCGACCATGACTACATGAGTGTCGACGACCCCGGCGCGAGGCCTGACGACGTCCCTTCGGCCCTGACGCGAGCGGTGGCGGAAATCGAACGTCACGTGCGCGCCGACGGCTGGGACCAGCAGGCCCGTCTCTATGCGCTCGCGCCGACCGCCGAGCTGGTCAGCCGCGAGCCGGAACTCGCCACGAAACTGGGCCTCAGCGCGGAGGAAGCCACCGACGAGTCGCTGACACCGATCGAGCAGGACATCGGCGGCCGGGCCATCGAGGAACTCCTCCCGACCATCGAGTGGCCCGACACCGTCACCGGATGCGCGCTCGTCCTCGAGCGCATCGTGCTGCCGCCGGGCGCTGAGGACGACATGCCGGCCGAGGACACTGCCGCCGCTGCCTGGGCCCAGCAACATCCGGCGCGCTCGGACGTCCGGGTGGTCGTCGGGGTGCTGCGCGACGGCAGTAGAGCCACCGTGCTGCGCGTGCGCGGCCACGAGGAGGACGCCGACCTGGTGCACGGCGCGGAGCTGTCACCGGAGCTCGGTGACGCCCTGGCCGACACGCTCACCTGAGCCGAACCGGGCGCACCGGCTCAGACCAGGGCCGTGACGGGCACCGGCTAGGACGGGCAGCTGGCCAGATCGTCGGTGTCGCCGGCGCTGAAGGCCTCGATCGTCGTGATGGCTTGGTCGAGCGTCTCGATCGGGACCACCTGCATGTCGCCGTTGTTCGCACCGGCCACCTCGTCGCAGTTGTCGCGTGGTGCCAGGAACAACCGGGCGCCATCGGCGGAGGCGGCAGCGATCTTCTGCTGGATGCCGCCGATGGGGTTCACCTCGCCGTCGACGGTGATCTCGCCGGTGCCGGCGACGTGGTTGCCTTCGAGCAGCGCGCCCGGCGTCAAGGTGTCGTAGATCGCGACGGCGAAGATCATGCCCGCGCTGGGCCCGCCGATACGGTCGTCGATGCCGATCTCGATCTCGATCGGCAGGTCGTAGCCCATCACCGGGGTGAAGCCGACGAGAGCGCGCCCGTCGTCCTCGGCGGCCATGGTCTGGACGGACTCCTTCAGTTCCTGCCCGTCGCGCTGGAGGACGAAGTCGACGGTCTCGCCGGCTTCGTGAGCGGTGACGGCGTCGACGACGTCCTGAGGCGTGTGCACGTCAGTCCCGTCCACCGACACCACGACGTCGCCCGGCTCCAGGGTTCCATCGGCCGGCGTATCGGCGAGCACAGCGTCGACGACCACCGTGCCCTCGATCTCGTAGCCCAACTTGCGCAACGCGGCGACCTTGGCGTTCTGCTGAGAGTCTGCCAGCATGGCCGCGTTCTGTTGTTGTGATTGCTCCGCGGTCGTTCCCTCGGGGTACACGAGTTCACGCGGGACGACGGCACGGTCCGGGTCGACCCACGCCCGCAACGCCGTGAGCAGGTCGAGCTCGGCATCGGCCGAGGTCACCCCGACCGTCGTCAGGTCGAGTCGGCCTTCGGTCTCGTAGGTCTCGGCTCCTTCGACCTGAACGACGGGATGGCCGTCCCACTCACCCAGCGTGTCTTCGACCGGGCCGGGAGAGTAGATCACATAGGGCAGGTTCACCAGCGAGGCGACCGCCACCAACGCGACGATCAGGACGCCGGCGACGGCCAGGGTCGCGGAGCGGCGGGTCATCGGTGTCGGCGATCCTCACGTCGAGCTGGGCACGGAACAACGTACAGCGTACTTCCGGGCTCGACGGCCCTCTGGGGTCACGGTGACCCGACCCACTCGGTGGTGCCGTCGGTGAAGGCTTGATGCTTCCAGATGGGGACCTCGCGCTTGAGGTCGTCGATGAGCCGGCGGCATGCCTCGAACGCTTCCTGGCGGTGCTCGGCCGCGGCCGCGACGACGACGGCCAGGTCCCCGATCTCGAGATGCCCGACGCGATGCACCGCCGCCAGCGCCCGCACCGGCACCTCAGCGGCGACCTTCTCGGCCACCGTACGCAGCGCCTCGCGCACGCTCGGATGGGCCTCGTAGTCCAGCGTGCGCACGGTCTTGCCGGCATCGCTGTCGCGGACCGAGCCCAGGAACAGGCAGGTGCCGCCGGCAGCCGGGTCGGCGACGGCGGCGAGCACCTCGTCCACCGACAACGCCTCGTCACGTATGTCCAGGAGTCTGATGACGTCCATCTATCCCCGCTTCCTTCGCCTGGCCTTGCGCACCACGACGGCGGTCCCGAGGATCGCCACCGTGGCGCCCGCGGCGCCGATGGTCGCTGCCGTCGCTGTCTCGCGGCGCCCGATACGACGCGACGCCAGCGCATGCCGTCCGCTGATCTCGTCCATCAAGGCCCGCAGCACCGCAGCGTTGTCGTAGGCCGGCCGCCATCCGGCGGCACGTAGCCGTTTCGCACTGACCACCCAGGGGTGCGTGACGTACTGCAGCTCGCTGGCCGCGGCGGGGGTGACCCCCAGCCGGTGCAGCCGCTGGGCGGTGCCGAACACGAACGAGGCCGGCAGGTCGATCCGGCCCTTGCCGCTGAGCTGCTCGACCTCGCCCTGACCGAGGTAGCCGTCGGAGCCGACGGTCAGTGGCCCGCCGACGTCGTCGTGGGTCACCACGAACTGGAGTGCCGCGGCGAGATCGTCGACGTGGCAGAACTGCCAGGCGGGTTCGGTGCCCTTCACCACCAGCAGTCGCGGCGCTTCGAAGTGCCGAGTCAGGACGGTGTCGACGCCCGCGCCGACGACCGCGGCCGGTCGCACCACAGTGACGGAGGTCCCGGGATGCGATCGCGGTGCGCGAGCACACAGGCTCTCGATCTCGAGCAGGTCGCTGAGCACCGATCCGTCTGGTTCGGCTCGCAGCGGCGCGTCCTCGTCGAGGGGAATCGGATGGTCCGGTAGCGCGCCGTACACCATCGCGCTGGTGACCACGATCACCCGCCGCACGCCCGCGGCGGCCGACGCCGTCAGCACAGTCTGTACGCCCCGGACGTTGCGATGTGCCCGGGCCGCGGGGTCGGCGGAGATGTCGATGCTCACGGCGGTGTGCACGACGACGTCGACCCCGGTCAGCCGGCTGACGAGAGCGGGGTCGGTGAGATCGATCACGCGCCAGGTGACGCCGTCGACGTCGCCCCGGGCATCGTCGACGGCCACCACCTGCGACACGTGGTCGTCGGTCGCAAGTGCAGAGGTCAGCAGGCGCCCGACGCCGTTCGCAGCACCCGTGACGGCGACCACGAGGCCGGCACCGTCGTTGCGCCGAGCGCGAACCCGTCGCGGCTGCTTGCCCACGAAGTCTCCTCCTGCGGTTACCGTGGGACGCATGAGGCGCCCCAACACGCTTCCCATCCTGCCTGAGGCCAATCGATGAGTGACGTGCCCTTCGGTTTCCGATCCGCCGACGATCCCGACGAGCCGGACGAGAACCGTCCCGATCCGGCACCGGGCGGTGCCGGATCGTCCGGACCGCAAGACCCGCTGAGCGGACTGTTCGGCATGCTCGGCGGCCAAGGCGGGCCTGGTGGGCCCGGCGGGCCTGATCTGGGCGCGCTGTTCCAGCAGCTCGGCCAGATGCTGTCGTGGTCCGGTGGCCCGGTCAACTGGGACCTGGCGAATCAGTCCGCCCGCCAGGTGGTCGCGGCTCAGGGCGACCGCTCGGTCAGCGGTGCAGAGCGGCGCGACGTCGAAGCCGCTTTCCGGCTGGCCGACACCTGGCTCGACGACGCCACCAGCTTCCCCGCCACCGGCGGCGCACCACGCACCTGGAGCCGCGCCGAGTGGGTCGACGGCACCCAGGCGGCCTGGCGCGACCTCGTCGAGCCGGTCGCCGCACGGGTGTCGGAGGCCATGAGCTCGTCGCTGCCGCCGGAGATGGCGCAAGCGGCCGGCCCGTTGGTGGGGATGCTGCAGCAGGTAGGCGTGTCCATGTGGGGGGCTCAGGTCGGGCAGAGCATCGGGACGCTGGCCGGTGAGGTCTGCGGTTCCACCGACATCGGCGTCCCGCTCGCCGACGGCCATCCGGCGCTGCTGCCCGCCAACGTCCGCGCCTTCGGCGAGGGGCTCGGCATCGACGAACGGGACGTCATGCTCTACCTCGCGCTGCGCGAGGCCGCCTACCTGCGCTTGTACGGGCACGCGCCGTGGCTGCGCGCGCACATCATCTCGCTCATCGAGGAGTACGCGCGCCACGTCAGCGTCGACACCGAAGCCATCGAGTCCACGATGCGCGACATCGACCCGCAACGGCCGGAATCCTTGCAGGAGGCGCTGGAAGGCGGACTGTTCGACGTGCCCACCACCCCGGCACAGCAGGCCGCACTCGAGCGCCTCGAGCTGGCGCTCGCACTGGTCGAGGGGTGGGTCGACGACGCAGTCACCGAGGCCACCAAGGACCGGATGCCGTCCGCGGTGGCCCTACGCGAATCGGTTCGCCGCCGCCGCGCCACCGGCGGGCCGGCCGAACAGACCTTCGCCACCTTGGTGGGGCTCGACCTGCGGCCCCGGCGCTTGCGCGAAGCAGCCGCGTTCTGGGCGGCCGTGCGCGAGGCGCGCGGCCCCGAGGGACGCGACGCCGTCTGGGCCCATCCCGACCTCATGCCGTCGGCCGACGACCTCGCCGATCCCGACGCGTACCTCACCCGCGACGAGCAGCTCGACGTGTCGGCACTCGACGACCTCGGTGATGCTCCGGCATCCGAAGACGCCCCGTCCGACGACGACTCCCCCGGCTCGACCGGGTGACTCTGCATCGACGCGCTCGTGACCTGTTGGCGTCGTGGACCGCGCCGAATCCGGAACAGGAGCGGCTACGCGCGGACTTCGTCGCTTTCCTGGACGAGTACCCGGACGGCGTGACGCGCGAGTGCGCCCCGGCGCATCTGACCGCCAGCGCGCTCGTGGTGGATCCCGGGGCTCGCCGCGTCCTGCTGGTCCTGCACGGTAAGGTTCGCCGCTGGCTGCAGCCGGGCGGACATCTCGAAGCCGTGGATGCCTCCGCCGCGGAGGCTGCGCTGCGTGAGGCGCGCGAAGAGACCGGGATCGCCGAGCTGACGCTCGCCGCGCACGGTCTGCCGGTGCGCCTCGATCGCCACGCCGCGCCCTGCCGGCCCGGCGTCGTCGACCACCACTTGGACGTACAGTTCGTCGCCGTGGCACCCAGCGGCGCCATACCCGTCATCGATCACGAGTCGCTCGACGGACGCTGGTTCGACCACGACGACCTGCCCGAGCCGATCGGCGCCGACATTGCCGACTTCGTCGCCGCGGCCAGGGCTCGGTTGGCAGCAGCGCCCTGATCGGCGCCGTCAAGCCTCCCGGTGCTCCGGCTCGTCATCCGTGGCACCGTTGCCGGCCGCGTAGCTGAGCCCGTCGAGGAAACCCCGGGCGCGCTCGGCGCGCGGAAACCGGCCAACCAGTGCCCAGAACTCGCTGCTGTGGTCGCTGATCAGCAGATGCGCGAGCTCGTGCACCAGCACGTAATCGATCACCCACGTCGGCAGGCCCTGCAGCCGGTCGGACAACCGGATGGACGCGTCGCTCGGGGTACACGACCCCCACCGGGCCCGTTGCGCCGAACTCCACCGCACACTGGTCGGGCTCACCCGCCCGTCGAGGTACTTCCGGGCGAGTTCCTGCGCTCGGGCCAACAGCGCTTCGTCACTGGGCCGACGCCGCTTCTCTTGCGCAGCGAGGCGTTCGAGCATCACGGACACCCAACGCCGTTCCTCGGCCTTGCTGAGCTTGGACGGCACGCACACCACGACACGACCGTTCTCGCGGAAGGCCGTGACTGTACGGCGGCGGCGCATGGAACGCCGGACCTCCACGTCGGGTGCCTCCATGAGAAGCACCGTAACTCCCCTTGCACCGAATATGCGTGGAAGCGCTGTGGATAACGCGGGTTCGTCCGGCGCCGGCACACCGGCCGAAGACGAAACCGCCCATCATCGACTCAACTGTTCCTGCTTCGGGGACCCTTCCGCAGCAAGGCGCATCACCGCAGTTCACGGCGGGTATCGTCGGGAACAACGGAGCGTCGTCAACATCGCATGCACCGCCGGTCCACAACCAGCGGCGGGCGCTGCACAGGTCGTCCACAGCGTTATCCACAGCCGTGGAACAAAATACTCCTGTTTTGCTTGCCGCCGCCCGGTGTTTGCCGTACGTTGACTGGCATGTAGAGGGAGCCGACTCATCAGAGTGCAGCTCGCTCCACCCGTCCGGCGGGGCTTCGGAAAACGAGGATGTCGGCGCGCTTACGGGGGAAATGCGCGCGAGTCCGCGGAACTGAGGCCCCGCCGAACGTCGTTCAGGCCAGCTGACTTTCCGCCGTTCTGCGGCGATCACCCACGCAGAAATCAGTCATGGGCGTACTGTGTGCGCAGATCACTCCGCTGGAGGGGGAAGGGGTCTCGATGACTGAGAGTTATTCCGGCGAGTTCTACTGCGTGAAATGCAAAGCCAAGCGGCAGGCCACCGGCCAGGTCGTCGTCAACGACAAGGGCACGCGGATGGCCAAAGCCACCTGTCCGACGTGCTCCACGAACCTCAACCGGATCCTCGGAAAGGCCACCTGAGCTCACGTCCACGGCGGGTGCTTGTGGACAACCTGTGGACGAGCTGCCGCGTCCGAACGAGATTCGCGGCACGATGCCCACGTGCGTCCCATCCTGCATCCCGCGCTCAGCCGTACCTGGCGCGACGAGTCCACGCTCCAGATCGGTGTCACGCCCGGCTCGGCCCTTCTGATCGGCGACCTGGGCCCGGTCGAGATCGCGATCCTCAACGCCATGGACGGTCGCTACGATCTCGCGGCGTTGCGCGAGCTCGCCGCCGAACTCGGCGGCGACAGGGGCGCGGCCGACCAGCTGCTGGACCTCCTGTTCTCGGCCGGCGCAGCCGTCGATGCTGCAGCGCGCATCCAGGTACACCCGCGTGTCGTGCCCGATCGGTCGAGTCTCGGGTTGCAGAACGCTGAGCCCGATGGCGGGGATGCTGCGCTCGCCGCCCGTCGGCGCTACCGGGTCGACGTTCACGGTGCCGGGCGGGTCGGCGCGTCGATCGCGCGTCTGCTGGCCGCCGCCGGCATCGGTGACGTCGTGGTCCATGATCCGGCGGCCACGATCGAGGCCGACGTGACGCCGGGCGGACATGCTGAGCGTGCGGTCGGCCGGGCGCGTGGGCGCGCCCTCGGCGATGTTCTCCGCACCGACTCGCCGGCCGACCCTAGACACGGCGTGTCCGGGCCCACCGGCGGCACGGACTTCGCCGTCCTCGCGCCGGCACCAGGCGCGGGGCGCGAGGATGCTGCGGAGTTGATGCGGCACGGGACCGCGCACCTGCTGGCCGAGGTCGTCGAAGTCACCGGGGTGGTGGGCCCGCTCGTCGTTCCGGGCCGCTCGTCGTGTCTGCGCTGCCATGACCTGCACCGCACCGACATGGACGGACATTGGCCGCTGGTGCTCGACCAGACCGTGCGGCGGCCGCCGGTCGAGCCGGCTTGCGACACCGCCTTGGCCGCCGTCGTCGCCGGACTGGCCACGGCCCAGGTCCTCGCGCACCTCGACGGGTTCACCCCCGCTACCGTCGACGGCACCATCGAGGTGAGCCTGCCGTTGGGCCTGCCTCGGCGGCGAAGTTGGGCCCGCCACCCGGGCTGTGGTTGCGCCTGGGCATAGGACTTGCCTCACGCGTCACAATGGGGGTGTGAGCGATCCGCCCCGTAACTCCGTCAACCGAGCTTTCAAGCTCGCCACCCTGCCGTTGAGTGCGGCCGGGCGAGCCACGCTCGGACTCGGCCGGCGTCTCAGCGGTCAGTCGGCTGAGTCCGTCGGTCTCGACGTCCAGCAGCGCACGGCCGAGCACGTGTTCCGGGTGCTGGGTGAGCTCAAAGGCGGGGCGATGAAGTTCGGCCAGACGCTGTCGGTGATCGAAGCCGGGATGCCCGAAGAGATCGTCGCGCCATACCGCGCCACCTTGACCAAACTGCAGGAAGCCGCCCCGCCGATGGCGCCGGGCACCGTACACCGGGTTCTCGCCGACGATCTCGGGCCGGACTGGCGAGACGGCTTCCGTGAATTCGACGACCAACCCGCTGCCGCCGCCTCGATCGGCCAGGTGCACAAGGCGGTCTGGCACGACGGCCGCCAGGTGGCGGTCAAGATCCAGTACCCCGGGGCCGGTGACGCGCTGCGCTCCGACCTCCGGCAGGTGGCGCGGCTGGGCCGCTCGATCGGCGCCCTGGCGCCTGGCATGGATGCTCGCGCTCTGGTCGAGGAGCTGCACGACCGGATGGTCGAAGAGCTCGACTACCGCATGGAGGCTGACGCGCAAAGCGGCTTCGCCCTGGCTTACCGGGACGACCCCGAGTTCGCCGTGCCCGACCTCATCGACGGCCATGAGCACGTGCTGATCTCCGAATGGCTGGACGGACGCCCGCTGTCGCAGGTCATCGCCGACGGCACCCAGGCCGAACGCAATCATGCCGGGCGGCTCTACGTCCGGTTCCTGTTCTCCGGGCCGGAACGTGCCGGGCTACTGCACGCCGACCCGCATCCCGGCAACTACCGCATCACCGACGACGGCCGGCTCGGCGTCCTCGACTACGGCGCGGTGGCGCGGCTACCCGAAGGGCTGCCGGCCTCGATCGGGCAGCTCATGCGCCGGGCGCTCGACGGTGACGTGGACGCGATGGTCGACGGCCTGCGGGCGGAAGGATTCATCCAGCCGCACATCGAGATCGATCCCGAGGCGCTCTACGAGTACCTCGCCCCGTTCCTCGAACCGGCTCGAGCCGAGCAGTTCCACTTTTCCCGGCCATGGATGCGCGAGCAGTTCGCCCGGATCAACGACCCGCGTCGCCCGGGCTACTCCATCGGGCTCAAACTCAACCTGCCGCCTGCTTACATGTTGATCCACCGGGTGTGGATCGGCGGGATCGGCGTGTTGTCGCAGTTGGATTGTCAGGCACCGTTCCGCGCCGAACTCGAGCGGTGGTTGCCCGGGTTCGCCCATCCCTGACGTCGTCACGACCAACGCGGACGTGCCGCGAGCCGTCGTGGTGACGGCCCGCGGCACGTCCGCGACCTGAGGAACCGACGTCGTAGGTCGAACGTCGATCTACAGCGGGCGGTCGTTCATGGCGACGACCGCTGTCGCCAGCCGGCGCGCGCGGCGCGCGGCCCGCGCGGCCTTGCGCTCCATCCGGCGCCTGGCCACGAGGCGATACGCGTGGCGGTCTCGCTCGGCTACGTAGCGCTGCTCCATACAATGCGCACGAGCGAGCGCTTCATTGATGAGATGCATGTCGATGCTCCTGATGATCGGTGCCGTGGTGGTTCGCAAGGCTTTGGTGGTAGCCGGATCGGCGTGATACACGTCGGTTCCTTTCTCCAGAGGTCACGGTCGTCGAGCGCACGGCTCGGGGAGGTCCTTATGCTGCGATCTCGTTCTTCCGGGGCCTGCCGCGTGGCCGCTTGCGCGCCACGATGACGCCGGAGACGAACAGTTCGCCGCCCCACACACCCCAGGGCTCTGCTCGTTCCGTGGCCCCAGCCAGGCACTGCTCGCGCACCGGGCAGACTCGGCACAGTTGTTTGGCGAGTTCCACGTCGGCCGGCGACTCGGCGAACCAGAGCTCTGGGTCCTTCCGGCAGGGAATGGATTCCTCAGCGGCTCCGGCGCGATCGAGAACGCTGGTCAGCATCATGAGTTTCCGTCACCTCCCTTCCTTGTCGATGGGCAAACAAAAAGGCCGCGGATCCCGGGGTGGGGGTCCGCGGCCTGGAAGGCGCCGGTCTCATCATGCCTAGACCGGTGGACTCCAGGAGCGGACGCACACGCCGCCAGTGAGGTCGTCGACGAAGTGGGTCGTCGGTGCATCGGCTGCCTTCGGACGCACTTCTCCCGTCGACGGAGTGTTAACGGGCGCGACCAGCATCACCATGTCCGAGGAGACGCCACGGAGGGCGCCGACATAGTCGATCCCGCTACGCTCGATCAGCTGCTTGATCATCTGACGACCCTCCTCTCGGTCTCGTACTCGAACCGGACTTTCCAGCTCTGCGGCACGCGGAAATCCGACGTGCCCAGTCATGCTAAACCTGGCGCTGTGTAAGGGGCAACATATTTTTTTGGTTATTTCCCCGCCGATGCACGGCACAGTTTCAGCACGTCGTCACCATATCGGTCGAGTTTGGTCCGGCCGACGCCGGGTAGCGCCGCGAGCTCGGCTTCATCAGCAGGACGTGTCTCGGCGATCACCGTCAACGTGGCGTCGGTGAAAACGACGTAGGCCGGCACCTTCTGTTCCTGCGCTCGTTCGAGCCGCCACGTACGCAGCTTCTCGAACAACGCCTCGTCGACCGACGACGGACAGTCGGTGCAGCGTCCCAGCTTCCGCTCAGCCGCCTCGGACAGCGCCGTGCCACACACCCGGCATCGAGCCGGCGACCGACTCTTGCGGCCGCGCCCGGCGGTCCCGGCCGAACTGGACCGCCGGCCGGCACGGCTCGCGGTTTCGGGCCGCACGGCGTCGAGGAAGCGACTCGGGCGGCGGTTGCCCCGGCCGCCGGGCTGGCGCGACAACGACCACGACACGCTGAGGTACTCGCGCGCCCGGGTGACGCCGACGTAGAGCAGCCGTCGCTCCTCCTCGATCTGCGCCGGCGTCTCGGCGTACGACAGCGGCAACGTCCCCTCGTGACAACCGACCACGAAGACCGCGTCCCACTCCAGACCCTTGGCCGAGTGCAACGACGCGAGAGTGACGCCGTCGGCGGTCGGGGCGTGTTGAACGCTCGCGCGATGCGTGAGTTCGGTCACCACGTCGTCGAGCCCGGCCGCGGGGTTGGCCGCCACCACCTCTTCGGCCAGCGCGACCACGGCGGCCAGGGATTCCCACCGCTCCCGCGCGGCACCGCCACCGCTCGGCGGCGACGCGGACCAGCCAGCCGAGGCGAGCACGGCGGCCGTCGCGGCCGCGGCATCAGGCGCGTCCGGCGCGGAATCGGTGGATCGGGCAGCGGCGCGCAGCATCATGGCAGCCTGGCGGACCTCGGCGCGGTCGAAGAACCGTTCAGCTCCCCGGACCACGTAGGCCAGGCCGGCTTCGGCCAGGGCTTGCTCGTACACCTCGGACTGGGCGTTGACGCGGAACAACACCGCGATCTCGCGCAGCGGTGTACCGCGGGCGAGGAGGTCGTTGATCTTGCGCGCCACCCAACTAGCCTCGGCCAGCTCGTCCGGGTGTTCCTCGAACGTCGCCGGGACGCCCGCGGGTCGCTGGGCCTCGAGCACGACACCTTGCGCGGAATCCGGTCCGGCGCGCAGGACGGCATTGGCGACCTCGACGACCTGCGGCGTGGAGCGGTAGTCGCGAAAGAGCCGGACGACCGTGGCGGATGGGTACCGTTCGGAGAAGCCGGTGAGGTAGTTCGGCCGCGCCCCGGCGAAGGAGTAGATGGTCTGGGCCGGGTCGCCCACGACGCAGATGTCGTCGCGATCGCCCAGCCACAGCTCGAGCAGACGTTGCTGGAGCGGTGAGACGTCCTGGTATTCGTCGACGACGAAATGGTGGTACTGGGACCGCACGGCGTCGGCGACTCCAGGATGCCCGGCCATCAGCCCGACCGCGGCGAGCAGGATGTCCTCCATGTCCATGACGTTGCGGTCGGTCTTGAGATCTTCGTAGGCCGCGTACACCCGCGCGACGGACTCCGGGTCGACCCCCGGGACCTCCCGGTGTAGCTGAGCCGCCGCGGCCGCGTAATCTTCAGCGGCCACGTTGCTGACCTTCGCCCATTCGATCTCCGAGGCCAGATCGCGCAGCACGGTGCGCTCGGTCGGGACGCGGCAGCGCGAGGCCGCCGAGCCGACCAGCGGCAGCTTGCTCTGGGTGATCTCCGGCAACTCGGCGCCGGCCACCTGGGGCCAGAAGTAACGGGCCTGTCGCAACGCGGCGGAGTGGAACGTGCGCGCCTGCACGCCGTCGACGCCGAGGGCACGCAGGCGTCCGCGCATCTCGCCGGCGGCTCGAGTGGTGAAGGTCACCGCCATGGTGCGACGCGGCTCGAACGCCCCCACCAGCACGCCGTGCGCGATGCGGTGGGTGATGGCGCGCGTCTTGCCCGTGCCGGCACCCGCGATGACACAAACCGGCCCGCTCAGCGCGGTCGCGACGTCCCGCTGCTCCGGATCGAGGCCGGCGAGGACATCGGGGGCGCTCATGCGCACCATCCTGACAGCCCGGTCCGACATGGCCGCAAGCGGCTTCGGGTCAGGATGGGGCCGCAGGAACAACCAGTCGATCAACCGGTGTTCCATCATCGTAAGGTTCGTGATCAGACGTGGCGCGAGGCGCTGTCAGGAGAGTCGATGTCTTCGTTCGCGATGTACAGCACGGCGTGGTGCGGCTACTGCCACCGGCTGAAAAGTGCGTTGAACCGGGAGGGAATCGACTTCGACGTGGTCGACATCGAGGCCGACCCCGCCTCGGCCGACCTCGTGATGAGCGTGAACGGCGGCAACGCAGTCGTACCCACCCTGATCTTCAGCGACGGCAGCGCGTTGACGAATCCCAGCGTGGCCGAGGTGAAAGAGAAGCTCGCCGATCTGGGTGCCGTGAGCTGAGCTCATCCTTGCGTGGGCAGCGCTCCGCCGTACCAGCCTTCCACCAGGCGCCGCGCGATGGAGATGCCGCCCGGCAGGAGGATGTCCCCCGCCAGCGCGGCCGAACGCAGCTCGTCGCGCTTGAACCAGCGAGCCTCGGCGATCTCGGCGCCGTCGGGGCGCGGTTCGGTACCGGTCGCCGTGCCGTAGTAGCCGAGCATGAGGCTCGACGGGAACGGCCACGGCTGGGCGCCGGCGTACCGGGCCGACGTCACGACGACCCCGGCCTCTTCGTACACCTCCCGGGCCACCGCGTGCTCAGGCGTCTCCCCCGGCTCGACGAAACCGGCCAGCGTGGAGAACCTCTTCTCCGGCCACGCCGTCGCGCGGCCGAGCAGGCAACGGTCGTGCTCGTCGGTCACGAGGACGATCACGGCCGGATCGGTGCGCGGGTAGTGCTCGGAACCGTCGGCCGGGCAGCGCCGGACGTGCCCGGCCGCGGACACTTCAGTCGGCTGCCCGCAGCGCGCGCAATGCCGGTGCGCCGCGTGCCAGTTCGCCAGGGCGACGGCGTGCACGGCCAGGCCCGCGTCCCGGTCTCCCAGCACGGCTCCGACCTCACGTAACGTCGCGCCGCCGGCCGGTGCGGAATCGACGCCCACGGCGAAGTAGGCGATGCCGTCTTCGACCCCGAGCAGGTAGCGGTGACCGTCCGGCGCCTCGGACGGCGAGACGAACCGCAGCTCATGACCGTCGACGGGCACCGTCCCAGCGCCTACTACCAGGACACGGGTGGTCTCGTCCCGCCAGGTCGCCTCGAGCCACGCAGCGTCGGTCCGCCGGTGCGTCGCGTGGTCCACGGTCGAGCGAGACAGGGCCAACGGCCCGGGCATCACGTACGCGTCGTACACGATGCCTGACACTAGCCGTTGCGCCCGCCCGGGCTTCGATACGGTCGACCTCCGTGAGCACCCACATAGCCGCCGCATCCGGCGAGATCGCCGAGACCGTCCTGCTGCCCGGCGACCCACTACGGGCGGAGTGGATCGCCCGTACCTACCTCGACGACGCCACGTGCTACTCGCGCGTACGCAACATGCTCGGCTTCACCGGCCGCTACCGCGGCGTCCCCGTCTCGGTGCAAGGCACCGGGATGGGACAGCCGTCGTTGTCGATCTACGTGCACGAGCTGCTCGCCGAATACGGCGCTCGAACCCTGGTGCGCGTGGGGTCGTGCGGATCGATGCAGCCGCACGTCGGCATCCGCGACGTCGTCATCGGGTTGAGCGCGGCGACGGACTCCGCGGAGAACGTCCTGCGATTCGAGGGGTTCCACTACGCTCCCACGGCGGACTTCCAGCTCGTCCGGGCGGTGGTCGAGCGGGCCGAGGCGGCCGGGACCCGCCACCATGTCGGCCAGCTGTTCAGTACCGACTCCTTCTACCATGATCGGCCCGAGCTGCGAGACCGGCTGCGTGACTTCGGCGTGCTCGCCGTGGAGATGGAGGCCGCCGCGCTGTACACGCTCGCGGCGAAGTTCGGCGCCCGGGCGCTGGCGGTGTGCACGGTGAGCGATCACCTCATCACCGGCGACGAGACGTCGTCGGATGAGCGGGAACGGACCTTCGGCGACATGGTCGAACTGGCACTCGACGCCGTCACCGGGTGAGCCGGACGGTCAAGCTGGCCGGCATCGCCGCAGGCACCGCGGTCCTGGCGGCCCCCGTCGTGTGGCCGCAGCTGCTGGGCCTGGCCGGGACGTCCGCCCGGCGTGGGCGGGCGCCCGATCGATCACGTGCTGGTGGACGGCCGCGCGTGGAGCGTAGTGGATTTCAGTGTGCTCGAAGCCGTGGGGACCAGCGACCATCGTCCGGTCCTGGCGGTGTTGGAGCACCGGACACCGCATGCAACGCCTCGCGGGTGACCGCGGTGACGGCCAACTCGGTGACCTCGGCGGAGTCGAACCAGCGCGCGCCGACCGTGGACCCACCGACGTCGGCCAGGACGATCTCGCCCGGCTCGTCGACGATGACGTCGTAGTACGGGCGTACACCGTGCCAGTCGATGGCGAAGCCCTCGGGACCGACTTGCTCGGGCTCACGATGGCTGGCCACACCGAGCAAAGACCGGATCCGCCCGTGCTGTCCGGTCTCTTCGACGAGCTCGCGGAGCAACGCCTGGGCGGGCTGTTCGCCGAAGTCGGTGCCCCCGCCCGGCAGGTGCCAGCAGCCGGCGTCGGGATAGCCCTCGGCCACCTGGGTGAGCAGCACGCGCCCACGCGGATCGCGCACCAGTCCGTACGCGGCGAAGCGCTGGACGGTGTGCCGGCCGTCCGGTGCCTGTTGGATGTGGAAGCCGGGCAGTTCCGGCATCTCTTCCGGCGGCAGGTCGACCGTGGACAGCGGGAGCTTGAGGATCTGCGAGGCAAACGGGCGCAGCTGCAGCGTGGCGGCTTCGTCGGTGGTGACCCAGCGCACCTCGTCGACCATCGGCGACAGCGGCTCGGGCTCGCCGCTGACGACCTCGGCGCGGAAGATGATCCGGTCGGTGTGCAGCGTCACCTCGCGGTGCGGACGAGCGCGGGTGTCGGCGAGGACGTCGATCGGCGTGCCGGCTCGCAACAGCAAACCGGACTCCGCGGCGGCTTCGCGGACCACAGCGTCGCGCGGGTGCTCGCCGTGCAGCACGCTGCCGCCGGGCAAGGTCCACACCCCCGGCGTGCCCGAGCGCACCGACTCGCGGATGAGCAGGACGTGTCCTGCATCGTCAGCGCAGACGGCGTACGCGGCGATACGGCGCAGCGGCTTCAGCTCGGCGGTCACGAGACATGAGTCTCTCGTCCGGCCGGATTTCGATCAAGAGGCGTCTTTGAGGCCGAGACAACGGACCAGACTCCGAGACAACGCGCCCGGCAAGCGGGTAAAATTCGCGTTTTCCTGTGCTGCCGCCCCGGTCGTCGTCAATTTTCGG
Source organism: Haloactinopolyspora sp. (assembly GCF_027324685.1). Classification (NCBI taxonomy): domain Bacteria; kingdom Bacillati; phylum Actinomycetota; class Actinomycetes; order Jiangellales; family Jiangellaceae; genus Haloactinopolyspora; species Haloactinopolyspora sp. The sequence goes on along the minus strand of NZ_DAHVSH010000054.1, from coordinate 24,687 downwards.
GCGCCGGTAGCGAGGTGATCAATTCGCGCAGCTCGTCTTCCCCGAGCAGGTCAGCCCGCCGCAAGGTGTAATCGGCCGGCACGTAGTGGAAGGCGGCGCCCACCCGCTCGAGCGGCAGGTTGCGCAGCTTGGCGAACGCGAGCCGGTACGCGGCGAGCTGGACGATGCGCACGGATTCCTCGGCGTCGTCGCGCGGCGGGCTGCCGGTCTTCCAGTCGACGACGTCGATCCCACCGTCGTCGGTGCCGAACACGGCGTCGACGCGCCCGCGCAGCAGTACCCCGGCCACCAGCAGCTCGAACGGCGCCTCGACTTCGAGCGGGGTGCGCTGGGCCCAGGCCGAGGCCAGGAAGGCCTCTTGCAGCGCGGCGAGCTCGCGGTCCGCAGCGGCGCCCGCATCGGCCGAGCCGGGCAGTTCGTCGACGTCGACCAGCCGCGGCGCGCCCCAGCGAGACTCCAACCACGCGTGGAACAAGGTCCCGCGACGCGCGGACGGCGCCGGCGGCCGCGGTACGGGACGGCGCAGCATCCGCGCCAGCGCCTCGGGGTTCTCACGCATCAGCACCAGGTGCGAGACCGACAGGTGTTCGGGAAGCTCGACGTCGACCGGCCGGCGCCGCGACGCGTGCTCTCGCTCGGCCAGGAGTCGCTCGATCTCGGCGTCCCACTCGGTCGCTGGGGCATCCGGGACGAACAGCGCTCCGTCGAGCTCCTCCTGGGCCGCGCGGACCAGCGCGGCCCCGGACTCCAGCTGGCCACGCCGCGCGCCCAGCGGGTCGTAGGGCCACTGCACCGGGACCTCGTTCTCCGCCAGCGGATTGGTCTCGTCCTGATCGGGCTCGGCCGCCCACACCGCGACCTCGCCGGCGCCCTGTTCGCACACCTCGCGGATCTCGTCGAGGAACATCGACGGCATGCGCGGGCGGGTCGCGTCGTCCCACCGGAACCCGCTGCACCCGAGGACCATGCGTGCTCGAGTGACGGCGACGTAGGCCAAGCGGCGTTCCTCCAGCCGGCCGGCGTCGGCGGCATCGACGTAGAACTGCGCGACGGTGTCGCGCACGTCCTGCTGGTCGGTCGTGGACTCGATGTCCAGACGGGGCAGCGACGCGGCGTCGCCGCGCAGGGCGTAGGGCAACTCGCCCGGGTCGCCCAGCCAGGCTCGGTCGCGCTCACCGCCGGCCGGGAACACCTTGTCGACCAACCCGGTGACGAAGACCGCGTCCCATTCCAGGCCCTTGGCACCGTGCACGGTCAGCACCTGGACCCGGTCGCCGCTCACCTCGACCTCGCCGGGCGCCAGGCCGCGTTCGGCGGTCTCGGCCGCATCCAGGTAGGCCAGGAACGCCGACAATCGCCCGCCGGCCCCGTCGGCCTCGAACTCCGCGGTCACGTCGAGGAACCGGTCGAGGTTCGTCCGCCCGGCCGGGCCGTACCGGGCCGCGAGCTCGACGTCGAGGCCCAGCGTTCTCTCGACGTCGTGGACGAGCTCGGTCAACGACTGGCCCGCCCGGCCGCGCAATGCGCGGAGCTCGCCTGCCAGCGCCCGCAACCGGCGGTACCCCTCGGGTGAGAACCACTCCGGGCCGGGCAGTGCGTCGAGCGCGTCGACGATGCCGAGCTCGTCGACCTCGTCAGCCACCGCGACACCGGCCTCGGGTGCGCTGCGCCCGCCGTGACCGAGCCGGCGCGCCCACGTGGCCAGGGCGTCGAGGTCGCGCGGGCCGATGCGCCAGCGGGCGCCAGTGAGTAGGCGCATCAAGGCGTCACCGCGAGACGGGTCGTTGATGACCCGCAGCGTCGCGACGATGTCGCCCACCTCGGCGGTGGCGAGCAGGCCGCCGACACCGACGACCTCGACGGGCAGGTCTTGGGCCCGCAGCGCGGCCTCGAGGCGGGGAATCTGGCTGCGGGTGCGCACCAGGACAGCGACCGTGCGTCCCTCGGCCGAGCGGTCCCAGAACGCCCGCGCACGCCGCGCCACGTCGGCGGCCTCGTCGTCGGCGGTGCGGTGCAGCGACACGCTCACCTCCCCCGGGGCGAGCCCGGGGAACGCGGACAGCTCGGGCACGTCCATGCCCTCGGCCCGCAGCGGTGCGGACAGCCGGTTGGCGACCTGGAGAATGGCGGCGCCGTTGCGGAAGCTGGTGGTCAGCGAGTCGAACCGGGCAGGCGAACCGTCGGAAGTACGGAACTCCCGCCGAAACGACGTCAACGTTCCGGCGCTGGCCCCGCGCCAGCCGTAGATCGACTGCGCCGGGTCGCCGACGGCGGTCACCGGGTGCCCGTCGCCGAACAGCGAGCGCAGCAGGACCAGCTGGGCATGGCTGGTGTCTTGATACTCGTCGAGCAGCACCACGCGGTGCGCGGCCCGCTCGGCTTCGCCCACTTCTGGGAACCGTTCGGCCAGCGTGGCGGCGAGCTCGGCGCGGTCGGCGAAGTCGACGACCTCGTCGGCCCGCTTGCGCCGCCGGAACTCCTCGACCAGCGGCAGCAGCGCCACCCGGGAGTCCTGGACGGCCAGCGCCTTGGCGACATCGGCGTACAGGAGCTCCTTGGTGCGCTGCTTGTCCGCCTTGGGCCGGGCGTGGACCTGCCGGCGCAGCTCGGCAGTGAACTCGCGCACGGCATCCGGAGTGACCAGGTGCCCGGCCAACTCACCGTGCAGGGCCAAGACCTTGCCGATGACGGTGGAGGGGGCGTAGGCGACCGCGTCCATGTCGCCGTCGTACGTCGACACCACCCGCTGGGCGTACTGCCAGGCCACCGCCTCGGTGATCAACTTGGCGCCGGGCTCGCGCCCCAGCCGCAGCGCGTGCTCGGCGACGATCCGCCCGGCGTAGGCGTCATAGGTCAGCACGGTGGGCTCACCGTCGAGCAGGTCGCCGTCGGCGTCGATGACACCGCGCGCGGCCAGCTGCAGCAGCCGGCGCCGGATCCGCGCAGCCAGCTCGCGGGCGGCCTTGCGGGTGAAGGTCAGGCCCAGCACCTGCTCCGGGCGCACCTGCCCGCCCGCGACGAGCCAGACGACCCGCGACGCCATCGTGTCCGTCTTGCCCGAGCCCGCCCCGGCGACCACGACCCCGGGCTCGAGCGGCGCCGCGATGGCCGCGGCCTGCTCGGCGGTGGGGTCGGGCCGGCCGAGGCGCCGGGCCAGCTCCTGTGGGGTGATCACGGAACCACCTGGTCGCCTTCGGGATGCACCGGACAGGACGGCCGCGCCGGGCACACGGCGCACCAACTGCCCTTGCGCGCGCGGAATGCCGGCCGACGCATCCCCTCGGCCGTGCGCTGAAGCAGGTCGTGCGCCCAGGACGGATCGGCGGAGTCGGCCAGCGGCGGCTGGGCCTGCTCGCGCGCCTCGCCCTTCCGGCTGCCGGCGGCCTTGCCGAGCTGGACCAGGCTCGCACCACCGGAGCGGCGCTCGCCGGGGGCGACGGAGTCGAATCCGCCCTGTTCGATAGCCAGCTGGTAGGCGGCCAGCTGCGGATGCTCGCTCAGTTCCGCCGCCGTCGGCGCGTGCGTACCGGTCTTGTAGTCGACGACGACGAGCCGCCCTGCGTCGTCGACGTCGAGGCGATCGACTCGGCCCACCAGGCGCGCCGTCCCGACGGGGACGTCGAACTCGACCTCGGCGCCGACGAGGGTGCGCGGATTGGCGCGCAGCCAGCGCCCGAGCCGCTCGACCATCTCGTGCACCCGCTCGTACTCGCGCGCGGCGACCCATCCTTCGCCGACGTCCATGCTCGGCCAAGCATGGTCGAGTTCGGTCAGCAGCTTGTCGTCGTTCCAGCCCTCCGTGGCCGCTCGCTCGGCCAGATCGTGCACCAGCGAGCCCACCCCCGCCCGGCCGAGGTCGGCATCGGTGGCTCCGCACGCTTTGAGCAGCCAGCGCAGCTCGCACCGGTTGAACTCCTCGACCTTGGACGGCGAGACCCGCACCGGCGCGCCGGGCTCGCCCAGTGGTTCGGCCGTGGACAGCGGACGTAGGCCGTACCAGTGGTCGGGGTCGGCTTGGCCCACCCCGGCTGCGGCGAGGCGGGCCAGTTGGTGCGCTGCTCCCCTGCGCCGCTCGTCCGGCTGTGCCGGGTCGCACACCACCCCCCGCAGCTCGGCGACGACCGCCGGCAGATTCAGCCCCCGGCCGGCGGACTGCACGCTCCGTTCGGGCTCGGCGTCGGTGGGCAGCGGATCGATGTCGTCGAGGAACCGGGACGGCTGGGCGTCCTCGTTCGACACGGCGGTGACGTACAGGCGCCGGCGGGCACGGGTGACCGCGACGTAGAACAACCGGCGCTCCTCGGCCAGCCGGGCGCTGGCCCTGGTGACCGGGGAGTCGTGCCGGTCGGCGACAGTGTCGACCAGCACCTCGGTGCCCAAGAGGCTGCCCCGCTCGCGCAGGTCGGGCCACACGCCCTCTTGCACGCCGGCCACGGCCACCACGTCCCACTCCAGGCCCTTGGCCGCGTGCGCGGTGAGGATGGTCACCGACGCGCTGCGCGGCGTGCCGGGCCGATAGGTGTCGGCGGGCAGCTCCTGGTGGCGCAGATGTTCGACGAAGCCGGCCGGACCGGCCCCGGGCATCCGGTCGACGTAACGCGCGGCAGCGTCGAACAGGGCGACGACGGCGTCGAGATCGGCATCGGCGGCCGCCGCGGAGCGACCACCCGACAGCGCCTGCTGCGACCAGCGCTGTTCCAGTCCCGACTCGGTCCACACCGCCCACAGGACGTCCTCGGCCGTCGCGCCGTCGGCCTCGGCGGCCGCCCGCCCGGCCGCGACCAGCCCCGCCAGCCGCGCCGCCGGCTCCACAGCGGCGTCGTCGAGAGGCAGCAACACGCTCGGGTCGGTGATGGCCTCCACCAGCAGCTCGCCGGAGGCACGTCCTCCCCCTGCGGCCAGCTCACCGGCCCGTAACTCCTGGCGCAGCCGGCGCACGGCCAGCGCGTCGGCTCGGCACAGCGGCCCGGTGATCAGCTCCAGCGCGGTGTCGACATCGAGCTCGCGCATTGAGCACGCGAGCTCGAGGACGGTCAGCATCGAGCGCACCGCCGGCTGGGCCACCAGCGGCACGTCCTCGAGCCGGACATCGACCGGTACGCCGGCCCCGGCCAGGGCACGACGCAGCACCGGGACCGCCGACGCTGCCCGGACCAGCACCGCCATGGATTGCCAGGGAACGTCGTCGAGCAGGTGCGCCGCGCGTAGCCGGGACGCCACGAACGTGGCCTCTTGACTGGTGCTGGGCAGCACGTGAACCGATGCTTCGCCGGCGGCGCCGGGATCGGCGGCGCGCAGCCGGCGATGCCGGTACGGTCCGCCCAATCGCATGGCCACCCGGCGCGATGCCTCGAGCAGAGCCGGGCCGCTCCGCCGGGACACCTCCAGCGCCAGCACCTCGGCCGGCGACCCGTCGGCGGCCGGGAAACGCTCGGGGAAATGCCGGAGGGCGTCGGGCTCGGCACCGCGGAAGCCGTAGATCGACTGATCGGGATCGCCGACGACGAGCAGGTCGCGCCCGCCGCCGCAGAGCAGCCGGAGCAGCTCCTCCTGCGCCGGATCGGAATCCTGGTACTCGTCGACCACCACGAACTGGCGTGCCTGCCGCTCACGCGCCAACAGCTGCGGATCGTCGCGCAGCAGCGCGGCCGCGGCGCGGACGAGCTCGGCTTGGTCGTAGGACGGCGGATGCCGCAACGCGGTGACGCCGCCGTACTGCCGGGCGAAGGCGGCCACCGCGGCCCAGTCGTCACGGCCGTGGCGCCGCCCGAGCTCAGCCAGCTCGTCGGGGCCCACGCCGCGCTCGGCCGCGCGCATCAGCAGATCGCGCAGCTCGCCGGCGAACCCGCGGGTCAGCAGCGCGGCGTGCAACCGCTGCGGCCAGTAGTCCGCGCCCAGCTGCTCCACGTCGCCACGCAGCAACTCACGGATCAAGACGTCCTGTTCGGCCCCGCCCAGCAGCCGCGGGGTGGGCTCGCCGTTCTGGACCGCCTCGCGGCGCAGCAGACCGAAGGCGTAGGAGTGGAACGTGCGGGCCAACGGCTCGCGCACCGTACGCCCGAGCCGTCGGGCGATCCGGTCGCGCAGCTCGGCCGCGGCGTGCCGGCTGAACGTCAGGACCAGGGCCTGCTCCGGATCCAGGCCGTCCTGCTCCACCCGCCGCGCCACCGCCTCGACCACCGTGGTGGTCTTGCCCGTGCCCGGCCCGGCCAGCAGCAGCGCCGGCCCGCCGCGGTGGTCGACGGCTCGTTGTTGCGCGGCGTCGAGATGAACCGGCGACGGTTCCGGCCGGGCGGTGCGAACCAGGCGCACCGCTGCACGCTCGACAGGTCGCCTCAACGGTGCCGCTCCCTCCTGCCGACTGTCGCTTGGGCGAAGTTTCTCCATCCCACCACGCGTCACCGACACAACTGCGACTCCGACACCACCGCGCTCACTGGGGGTACCACCCGGCCCGCCGCAGATCCACGCGCGAGCCGTCGGCCGTCATCGGCGTCCCCTCGGCGATCAGCTCACGATAGGCCCGGCGCTCGTGTCCCGGCGGCACCCGGCCCGTGACGGTCACGACACGCCACCACGGCACCGCACCGCCCAGGGTCGACATCACGGCCCCGACCTGGCGCGGTCCGCCGCGGCCCAGTCGGGCCCCGACCGCGTCGGCGATCGCCCCGTACGACATCGCCCGCCCTGGCGGGATCTGCTCGACCAGCGCGAGGACGGCTTCTGCGTACTCATCGTCCACCCTCGCATGATCTCGCACCGCGTCATGGGACGATCAGACCTGCAATGACCGAGCCCACGGAACCGCCAGGCAGGTCGGCCGTGCAGAGCGTGGTCGACGAGCCGCCGCTGCCTTCGCGCATCCGCCGTCCGCTCGACGGCCTGTGGCTGCTGATCTTCATCGCCGGTATGACGGCGCTGGTCGCGATGTCGATCATCGCCGAGCGGACGATGACCGCCATCACCGCCGACCTCGCGGACCTGAACAATCGCGTGCCTGAGGGCCCGCTCGAAATCGTGTCGTTCACCGCCGACCTGGCCGGCGTCGCGATGCCGCCGATCCTGGTCGTGGTCCTGATGATCCGCGGACGGGTTCGCACCACGGTCGAGCTGCTGATCGCCGGGCTCATCGCGGCGGCCGCGGCCTCGCTGGTGTCCACGTGGTTGCGCACCAGTGCCCCGGCGCGGCTGCACGACCCGCTCGTGCCGGTGATCGACGGCGTGGACGGCACGCCGGTCCCGCCGTACCCGGCCATGCTCGTCGCGCTGGTCACGATCGTGTCCCGGCGGGATCTGAAGCGCTCGCGGCAAGTCGCGATCTTCGCCATCGCGGGCAGCTTCGCCGTCGGGTTGCTCCGCGGTGAGGCCACGGTCGGCGGCCTGCTCATCGCCTTGGCCATCGGGGCGTCGGCCGGCCTGGCGGTCCGGTTGTTCGGCGGACAGCCCTCGGTGGCTCCGAGTGGGCAGCAGATCGTCGCGACGCTGGCGGAGAACGGCTACCACGTCGAGGCGCTGTACGCCGATCCGTCCGGTGAGTACCGGCTGCTCACCGCCGAGACCCCGCACGGGCGGCTGAGCGTGCTGATCGTGGACCGCGACGACGAGGGCGCAGGCACGCTCGGCCGGCTGATGGACCGGCTGCGCACGCGCGCCGACGTGCTGCCGCGGCAGACGGTCACGATGCGCGAGACGCTGGATCGCATCGCACTGCAGTCACTCGCGGTCGCCCGCGCCGGGGCCCGCACGCCGCCACTGCGCAACGTGCTGCGCGTCGACGGCGACTCCGCGATCATCGTCTTCGACCACGTGGAGGCCCGGCCGCTGGCGGAGATGTCCGCCGACGAGATCAGCGAGCACACCCTCGAGGACCTGTGGCGCCAACTCGGCGCACTGCGGCGTAACCACGTGGCACACCGCGGGCTGTCCGGGCGGACCATCCGGGTCGACAGCGACGGCGGGGTGTGGCTGCTCGCGCCCTCCGGCGGGGAGGTCGCCGCCAACGACATCGCCCTGCGCGCCGATCTCGCCCAGGCACTGACCACCGTCGGCATCGCCGTCGGCGCGCAGCGCACGGTCGACTCCGCCCTCCGCGTGCTCGGACCCGACGTCGTGCGCTCGGCGGTCCCGCTGCTGCAGCCGGTGGCACTGGCGCCGGCCACCCGCCGGCACGTGAAGGGGCACCGCGAGACGCTCGTCGATCTGCGCCGCCGCCTGGTCGACAGCGTCGGCGCCCCCGCCGAGCCGGTACGCCTGCAACGGTTCCGGCCGTTGTCGCTGGTCACCGGCGTGGGTTCGGTCGTCGCGGTCTACCTCGTCGGAACTCAGCTCTCCGACGTGTCGTTCACGCAGCTGCTGGCGCAGACCGACTGGCGTTGGCTGCTGTTGGCGGTGGCGGCCATGATCGCGAACTACGTCGGCATGGCCCTGGGCATCATCGGCTTCGTCCCGGAGCGGGTCCCCTTCAAGCGTGTCCTCGGCACCCAGGTGGCGCTGAGCTTCTTGCGCCTGGTCGCGCCGACGACGGTGGGCAGCGTGGCCATGAACATCCGGATGCTCACCAAGGCCGGGATCGCGGCACCGCTGGCCTCGGCGAGCGTCGCGGCGAACCAGGTCGCCCAGGTCGCGGTGACATTCCCGCTGCTCGTCGTGCTCGCGGTGGCCTCGGGTACCTCCGCGGTCGCCGGGCTGCCCTCGACGACGACGTTGGTGGTGATCGTCGGGCTCCTGCTCAGCGCCGCCCTGCTCGCGCTGATCCCGCCCATCCGGGCCCGGCTGCGTACGGTGTGGAGCGACTTCGCCGAGCGGGGTCTGCCGCGGCTGCTGGACGTCCTCGGCGACCCCCGCAAGCTCGCCACCGCCGTCGGCGGCATCCTGCTGCAGTCGCTCGGGCTCATCGCGTGCTTCTACGCCGCCTTGCTGGCCGTCGGCGAGACGGTCAACTTCGCCGGGCTGGCCGTCGTTCAGCTGGTCGGTAACACCCTCGGCATGGCCGTGCCCACGCCGGGCGGCCTCGGCGCCGTCGAAGCGGCGCTGACCGCGGGCGTGAGCACGCTCGGCGTGCCGTCGACCGTAGCGGTCACCGGTGTCCTGGTTTTCCGGATCATCTCGTTCTGGCTGCCCATCCTGCCGGGCTGGATCTTGTGGACACAGATGCGCAAGCGCGACATGCTCTAGACGTCTTGGCGGACCTGTCCGTCGGTCCGCCAAGTGACGTGCGACGATCGAACCTCGATGACCGAGGCGACGGAGCACACGCGGGCGCGGGGCAGCTCGGCCACCAAGATCGTGGTCGAGGAGCCGCCGCTACCGCGCCGTACCCGCCGCCCCGTGGACGGCCTGCAGTTGCTGTTCGTCCTGGCCGGCATCATCGCCCTGGCCGCTCTGGCCGTCGTCGCCGAGCGAACCCTGACCGGCCTGACCGCCGACCTGGCGGAATTCAATCAACGCTTCCCCAGCGGACCGGTCCAGACGGTCTCGTTCGCCTCGGAGCTGGCGAGCCTCGCCCTCCCGCCGGTGCTGGTGTTCATGCTGATGATCCGCGGGCGGATGCGGACGACGGTCGAACTGCTGATCGCCGGTGTTCTCGCCGCGGTGGTCGCCGCGCTGGTGTCGACGTGGCTGCTGGGCCCGGCGCCGGAGCGCTTGCACGACACGTTCGTGCCCACGGCCGGCGGCGTGGACGGCACCCCGATCCCGGCGATGCCCGCCCTGCTGGTCGCCATCGTCACCGTGGTCTCGCGCCTGGCGCTCAAACGTATCCGGCAGGTCGCGGCGCTGGCCATCGCGGGCAGCTTCGCGGTGTGGCTGTTCCAAGGTGACGTGACCGTCGGCGGAATGCTGGTCTCACTCGGCGTCGGGCGGGCGGTCGGCCTGCTGGTGCGCCTGGTCAGCGGCCAGCCCTCGGTCGCCCCGAACGGGCGCAAAGTCGCCGCGGTGCTCAAGGCGAACGGCTACGACGTCGCCACGCTGCGCGCGGATCCGGTCGACAAGTACCGCCGCTACATCGCCGAGACCTCCCACGGCTGCCTGGGCATCCTGGTCCTCGACCGCGACGAGGACGGCGCCGGCTTCCTGGCCCGCGCCGCCGACCAGGTCCGCACACGCGAAGAGGTGCTGCCGCGCCAGATGGTCACGATGCGCAACGCGCTCAACCAGATCACGCTGCAGTCGCTCGCGGTCTCTCGCGCCGGGGCTCGCACCCCGAAGCTGCTCAACGTCCTGCGCATCGGTTCCGACGCCGCCGCCATCGTCTACGAGCACGTGCCCGGGCGCGTCCTGGCCAACCTGACCGCGGACGAGGTCACCGACGCGATGCTGGAGGACCTGTGGCGCCAGCTCGGCCGGTTGCGCCGCAACGAGGTGGCCCACCGACGCCTGTCCGGGCGCACGATCCTGATCTCCGACGCCGGCAAGGTGTGGCTGCTCGACCCGTCCGGGGGCGAGATCGCCGCCCCCGACCTGGCGATCCGTGCCGACCTCGCCCAGGCGTTGGTCGGCGCGTCGCTGGTCGTCGGCCCGGAGCGCACCATCCGTACCGCCATCCGGGTGCTGGGCCGCTCGGTCGTCAGCGCGGCCATTCCGCTGCTGCAGCCGATGGCGCTGGCCCGCTCCACCCGCCGTGACCTCAAGGGTCACCGGGACGTGCTGAGTCAGTTGCGCGCCGGGCTGGTCAGCAGCACCGGGCGCGAGTCGCCCCAGCCCGTGCGCCTGCAACGGCTACGCCCGCTGTCCCTGCTCACCGGCGTCGGTGCGGTGTTCGCGGTCTATCTGGTGGGGACTCAGCTCTCCGACGTGTCGTTCACCCAGCTGTGGGCGCAGACCGACTGGCGCTGGCTGTTCGTGTCGGTGGTGTTGATGTTCACCAGCTTCATCGGCGCCGCGCTGGCCCTGCTCGGGTTCGTTCCCGAACGGGTGCCGTTCTGGCGTGCCGTCGGCGCACAGATCGCGCTGGGCTTCCTGAAGCTCGTGACGCCGTCGACGGTGGGCAACGTCACCATCAACATCCGGCTGCTCACCAAGGCCGGGGTCGCCGGGCCACTGGCCGCGGCCAGTGTGGCGGCCAACCAGGTCGGCAACGTCGCCATCACGTTCCCGGTCATCGGCGTGCTGGGTGTCGTGTCCGGCTCGTCGGCGGCGCCGGACATCGACCCGTCGATCGACACGCTGATCATCGTCGTCGCCATCCTGCTGGTCGCCGCCATCCTGGCGGTGATCCCGCCGATCCGGGCGCGGCTTCGCGCGCTGTGGCGAGACTTCGCCGAGCGCGGCCTGCCGCGCCTGCTCGACGTGTTGAGCAATCCGCGCAAGCTGGCCGTCGCGCTCGGCGGGATCGTGCTGCAGTCCGCCAGCTTGATCTTGTGCTTCTACACCTGTCTGAAGGCCGTTGGCGGGACCGCGAACCTGGCCGCGCTGGCCGTGGTGCAGCTGGTCGGCAACACGTTGGGGATGGCGGTTCCGACGCCGGGCGGACTCGGTGCCGTCGAGGCCGCCCTCACCGCGGGCGTGAGCACGCTGGGGGTGGGGGCGACCACGGCGGTCACCGCGGTGTTGGTGTTCCGGATCGTGTCGTTCTGGCTGCCCATCCTGCCAGGCTGGGTCATGTGGACCCAGCTGCAGAAGCGCGACCTGCTGTGAGCTCGGCTCAGTAGGCGGGCTGCTCCGGGTCGATCTGGCTGACCCATGCGGCCACGCCGCCTCCGACGTGCACGGCATCGGCCATGCCGGCGCCCTTGACCACGGCCAGCGCCTCGGCCGAGCGCTGCCCGGACTTGCAGTGCAGCACGACCTGCTTGTCCTGCGGCAGCTTCTCCAGCGCCGAGCCGTTCAGGAACTCGCCCTTCGGGATCAGCACCGAGCCCGGGATCTTGTTGATCTCGTACTCGTTCGGCTCCCGGACGTCGACGAGGACGAAGTCACGCTCGCCCTGGTCACGCTCGGTCAGCCAATCGCGCAGCTTCTTCACCGAGATGGTGGAGTCGGCGGCGGCCTCGGCTGCTTCGTCGCTGATGGTGCCGCAGAAGGCCTCGTAGTCGATGAGCTCGGTGACGGGCTCAGCCGTCGGGTCCTTGCGGATCTTCAGCGTCGTGTAGCTCGGCTCGAGGGCGTCGTAGACCAGCAGCCGGCCGACCAGCGGGTCGCCGATTCCGGTGATCAGCTTGATCGCCTCGTTGACCATGATCGAGCCGATGGACGCGCACAGCACGCCCAGCACGCCGCCCTCGGCGCACGAGGGCACCATGCCTGGTGGCGGCGGCTCGGGGTACAGGTCGCGGTATTGCGGGCCGTGCTTTTCCCAGAAAACGCTGACCTGGCCCTCGAACCGGTAGATCGACCCCCACACGTACGGCTTGCCCAGCAGCACGGCGGCGTCGTTCACCAGGTAGCGGGTGGCGAAGTTGTCGGTGCCGTCGAGGATGAGGTCGTAGTCGGCGAAGATCTCCAACGCGTTCTCGTTGGTGAGCTGCCCTTCGTGCAGGACGACATCGACGTACGGGTTGACCTCCTTGACGGAGTCACGCGCCGACTGCGCCTTGGACCGGCCGATGTCGGACTGGCCGTGGATGACCTGACGCTGCAGGTTGGACTCGTCGACCTCGTCGAACTCGACGATCCCCAGGGTTCCCACCCCGGCCGCGGCGAGATAGAGCAGCGCCGGGGAACCGAGACCACCCGCGCCGATGATCAGGACCTTCGCGTTCTTGAGACGTTTCTGACCGTCCATTCCGACATCAGGAATGATCAGATGCCTCGAATAGCGGCGAACTTCGTCGACGGTGAGTTCGCTAGCGGGCTCCACCAAGGGCGGCAGGGACACGATCAGCTCCGTGTGAGTGCGTGGCGTCGTTTCTCACTTGGCCCAACCGTGCCACGCCGTTGGTCATTCCCGAATCGAGTGTTCGCTTCCTGGACACGTCGTCTCGCCAATTGGGCCACGGCGCGAGCCGGGTGGACGAGCATCCCGGTGGAACTGCCGGATCAACTCGGCCACCGCGGCCGGGTGCTCCATCATCGCGACGTGCCCGGAGTTCGGCATGGACACCAGACGGGTCCGGGGCCGCGCGCGCCGCCACCGGGTCCGCGCCCACGAGCCGACCAGAGTGTCGCGACCGCCCATCATCACCATCGTCGGGCACAGCATCCGGGTCGCCGCGCCCCAGGCGGACCTGCGCGGCGGCATCGTGTACTGCGCCACGAGCGAGCGCAGTGCCCCCAGGAGGACGTCGCCGGAGTACGGCTGCCGCGTCCACCGGGCCCGCTCCTGCACGGCGAAGTCCAGCTCGTCACGCGGCACGGCTGCCGGATCGGCGAACAACACCGCGGCCAACTGCGCGATCTGGCGCTCCGACGGCACCCCGTGCGCCCGCTCGATGATCCGCTCCCCCAGCCACGGCAGCGCCATGAACGCCGTGGCCTGCGCCGCCCACGGCAGGCGGTACTGGGGCATCGCCGGTGACACCAGGGCCAGCGTGCGCACCAGGTCCGGGCGCCGAGCGGCCACGTAGACGCTGATCATCCCGCCCAGGGAGTTGGCGACCACGTGCACGGGCTCGTCGAACTGCTCCAGCAGCGCGATGACGTCGTCGACGTACCCGGGGACCGTGTGCCGGGTCCCCGGTGGCGAGTCGCCGAAGCCGGGCAGGTCGAGCGCGAACTGCTCGGCGTCGTCGCGAAGTTCACGCATCAGCGCGGTCCAGTTCGACGACGCGCCGCCCAGCCCGTGCACGTACACGATCCGCTCGCCGACCGGCCGCGACGGCCGGCTGTGCCGGACCCACACCGTGCGCCCGGTCGCGAGGTGCCGGTACTCGCCGGACAACGACTCGACGCCTGCCTGGATGAATGTCACAGCCTTGATGCTGGCACAGGTACCGATTCACGCTCCCGGCACCGGGTACGGTCGTGTCGTCGACAAGCAGGAGGTGCACGGTGGCCCGACGTGACGCAAAGCCGGAATTGGACGACGAGTACACCGAGGCTCCGGAGGCCGACCGCCACGAGCAGCAGCGGGGCCTCACCGACGACGCCGGCGGCGACGAGATCGAAGCGGACCTGCCCGACGACGTCGACCCCGCGGATGCGCAGGATCAACAGCTGATCGTCGAGTTCGACGACGACGACTACCGCTGAAGCCGCCGGGCGGCAGCGATACGATCCGGTCACGCAACCGTGAGGAGAACTGTGGCTTCCGCGCCCGACGTACCCGCCCGCGGAGTACGCCTGCCCCGTGATCAACGCCGTGCCCAACTGCTGCGGGCCGCGCGTGAGATCTTCGTGGCTCAGGGCTTTCATGCCGCCGCGATGGACGAGATCGCGGTGCGGGCCGGCGTCAGCAAACCGGTGCTCTATCAGCACTTCCCGAGCAAGCTGGAGCTCTACCTCGCGCTGCTGGACGAGACGAAGGACGATCTGCTCGATCATCTCCACCGGGCACTGGCCTCCACCGACGACAACAAGCTGCGCGTCCAGGCCACGGTCAGCGCCTACTTCGAGTTCGTCGACAACGACTCCGGCGCCTACCGATTGCTGTTCGAGTCCGACCTGCCCAACGAGCCGGCGGTCAAGCTGCGCCTCGATCGGCTCAACGAGCTGTGTTCACAAGAGATCAGCCAGATCATCGCCGAGGACACCGGGCTGCCGCCCGAGGAGTCCACGCTGCTCGCCGTGGGGCTGGTCGGCATCGCGCACGTCACGGCGCGGTATTGGCTCTCCTCCGGCGGGTCGATCCCACGCAGCACGGCGGCCGAGCTGGTGGCGACACTGGGTTGGCGGGGTATCCGGGGCTTCCCCAAGGTCGACGGCTGACGGTCCCGATTACGCTCGGGGCGCACAGAGCATCGACTGCTGCGTCTGCTCGGCTAGCCTGACATCGACGAGATTCGACAGGAAGAGGTGACCGTGGAGGTCAAGATCGGCGTGCACAACGCCCCGCGCGAGCTGTCCCTCGAGACCAGCAAGTCGCCGGAAGAGATCGACGCCATCGTGCGTCAGGCACTCTCCGAGCGCCAGGGCGTGCTGAACCTCACCGACGAGCGGGGGCGCCAGATTCTCGTGCGGACCGAGCACCTCACGTACGTCGAGATCGGCGAGCCGGTCGAGCGTCGCGTGGGCTTCGGTACCGCCTGAGGGTCGCCGCCGCGACGGTCAGGACGACAGCCCCAGCCGGGCCAGACGCTCGGCGTGGTTCATGGTCAGCTGGGTGAACAACTCGCTGAGCTGGGCCAGGTCGAACCCGCTGCCATCGGAGCCGACCACGAGCCCGGCGAGCGCGTCATGGTCGACGGCCACTCGCTGGGCCTGGGCGAGGGCCTCGCCGACCAGGCGGCGGGCCCACAGCACCAGCCGCCCGGCCACTCGCGGGTCGGCGTCCACTGCGTCGCGCACCCGTTGCACGACGAACTCGCTGTGCCCGGCGTCGGCGAGCACCTCGCGCACCAGTTCGCGCGTCACCGGGTCGACGGTCTCGGCGACGGCGCGGTAGAAGTCGGCCGCGATGCCGTCGCCCACGTACGCCTTGACCAACCCCTCCAGCCAGTCCGAGGGCGCGGTGTTGGCGTGGAACCGCTCATAGGCCGGGTAGAACGGCGCCATGGCCTCGTCCGCGGACACGCCGAGTTCGTCGAGGCGATCCCGGATCCGTTCGAAATGGTGGAACTCGGTGACGGCCATGCCCGCCAGGGCGGCCTTGTCGCTGAGGGTGGGGGCCATCCTGGAATCGGCGGCCAACCGGTCGAAGGCGATCAGCTCGCCGACGGCGAGTACCCCGAGCAGTTCGATGACTCCGGCCCGGTAGGACGGGTCGTCAGTGATGGAAGTCGACTCCGGTGGCGTCACGTCGGCCACGATAGACCGTCACAGCACGAGACGTGACGTACACTGGCCCCTGGTAGAAATGGCGTCCGGGCGAACGGGCGCCCCTGGGGACGTCCGGACGTCCAGTGCCGTAGCGCAGGTATGTCGTCGTATGACGCCTCGGGTCAACCCGCAACGAATGAGGCGAGACGCCCTGACGACCTTTACCGACCTGGGAGTTCTTCCCCCCATCGCCGACGCACTCGAACGCGTCGGCATCACCGAGGCCTTCCCGATCCAGGAGATGGCCCTACCCGTCGCGCTCACCGGCAACGATCTCATCGGGCAGGCGCGCACGGGCACCGGCAAGACGCTCGCGTTCGGCATTCCGCTGCTGCAGCGCATCGTCGCTCCGCACGACCGCGACTACGCCGAGGCCACCGAACCGGGAAAACCTCAAGCGCTGGTGGTCACGCCGACGCGTGAGCTGGCCGTTCAGGTCAGCGGCGACCTGCAGAAGGCTTCCACCGTGCGCCACGTCCGCGTGCTGACCGTCTACGGCGGGCGCGCCTACGAACCGCAGCTCGACGCGCTCGCGTCAGGAGTCGACGTCGTGGTCGGCACCCCCGGCCGCCTGCTCGACCTGGCCAACCGCGGTGATCTCGACCTCGGGCACATCAAGGTGCTCGTCCTCGACGAGGCCGACGAGATGCTCGACCTCGGGTTCCTCCCCGACGTCGAGAAGATCATCAGCCAGACCCCGGAGCTGCGCCAGACCATGCTCTTCTCGGCGACCATGCCGGCAGCGGTGGTCAGCCTGGCCCGCCGGTACATGCGCCATCCCTTGAACATCCGGGCCGAGTCGCCGGACGAGACCGCCACCGTTCCCGCGACGGCGCAGTTCGTCTACCGGGCGCACCAGCTCGACAAAGAGGAGATGCTCGCCCGGCTGCTGCAAGCCGAGGGCCGCGGGCTGGCCATGATCTTCAGCCAGACCAAGCGCGCTGCGCAGCGCCTGGCCGACGACCTGCGCGACCGTGGCTTCGCTGCTGCCGCCGTCCATGGCGACCTGGGGCAGGGAGCTCGTGAGCAGGCGCTGCGTGCCTTCCGCAGCGGCAAGATCGACGTTCTGGTGGCCACCGACGTCGCTGCCCGGGGCATCGACGTCGAGGGCGTCACGCACGTCGTCAACCTCACCTGCCCCGATGACGAGAAGACGTACCTGCACCGCATCGGGCGCACCGGCCGGGCCGGCGCCAGCGGCGTGGCGATCACGCTCGTCGACTGGGACGACCTCGCCCGGTGGAAGATGATCAACGACGCGCTCCAGCTGCCGTTCCCGGATCCGGTCGAGACCTACTCCAGCAGCGAGCACTTCTTGACCGACCTCGGTATCCCCGCCGGGGCGAAGGGGACCTTGCCGCGCGCGGAGCGCACTCGCGCCGGCCTCGACGCCGAACGGCTCGAGGACCTCGGCGAAACGGGCAAGTCCAAGGGGCAGCGATCTCGCGGTTCGTCCGGTAACCGGCGGCGTACTGATCGCCACGACGGCGAGGCTCGCCGCCCGCGTAGGCAACGGCGCCCGCGGCAGCGCACACGCGGTGGCAAACCGGTGGATGGCGACGGTGCACAGCAGGATCAGCCGCGGAGTGAGACCTCCCGGTAATCATCAGCGAGGTGTTCCTCGGGGTGGAGACGGCCGACGATCACCGGGAGGTTGTTCCGGGCCGACGCGGTCACAGCCACCCAACCGCGCTGCGGCACCGGAACCGGGAAGTCCGACGAATTCACCAGCCCGCCAGCGTCCCGTGCACGCCATGGTAGACAGCGCTGCGGCATCGCACCATCGTTTCGGCGATTCCGGCGGTTGAGAAAATCAGGTACGCACGACCACGATCGGCGTTCCGACCGGGGTGTGCTCCCACAGCGCCACGGCGTCTTCGAGGTCCTGGCGGATGCAGCCGTCGGAAAGCGGTGTGCCCAACTGGGACAGCGTCTGCACTTCCTCGCCGGTGGCCGTGGCGACGGGGATGTCGTGGAAGCCGATGTTGGAGTTCTCGCCCCGATAGAAGCGGACCATGTACTCCATGGTCTCCGTGCCGTGCCAGCTGACGGCATCGCGCGATTTCGAGAACACCTCGAACGTTCCGGTGGGTAGCTGGTCGAACCGGCTGCCGGACACGAGGTAGGTGCGCACCACCGCGTTCTTGCTGTTGACCAGCCACACCTGTTGAGCGGTGATGTCGAACACGACCCGGTGCCCGGACCCGCTCTTGGCCGGCAGCTCAGCGGTGGCCGCCGGTTTGACGTTCGGGTTGGGCTTGGGCGTGGCGGTGCGTTGCGGCTGCGGCGGGCCGAATCCAGGGCCGGGGCTGCGCAGCGCCTTGGGCGCCGGGGGCGGTTCGCGATCGGCGGAGCGGGAGACGTCGTCGCCGGCGTCGCGGCTGGGCTTGGGCGCCGGAGCGCCGATGAAATTGGAGTCTTCGGGCGCGTTGGCGGTATCGGCCAGTCCGAACGCTCCCGCGGTGACGGCGATGCAGGTCGTAGCCATGATGCGGATGCCTCGCGCCGCGCGCGACCTGCCGGTACGCGTGACGTGCGACCGCGAAGAGACGCCGTAGCGTCCTGGCATTCGCACTCCTTGAACGGATCGACCGTGCCCGTTGACCATGATCACCCTACTGCGGGCATCACGAATCCGCCAGGCCTGCCCAGGACGACCGTACACCGGCGTTCGCGCGGCCGTCCGGGCAGTGCTGGATGTAGTCGCACCATCCGCACAACGGCGACGGCCGGGGCGGGAAGGTCGTGTCGCCGGTGTCGCCGTCGCGGAACGCGGCGTCGGCGCTGCGGCACTCCGCCGCCACGTCGTCGGCTCGGTCGAGGTGGCGGGCCAGGGTCCGCTCGTCGTGGCGCCACGTCACCACCTCGCCCGTGGGCAGGTGATGCAACTCGACGCGGTGGCACGACACCCGCAGCGTGCGGGCCGCCGCGGCAGCATAGACCGCCAGGGCCAGCGACGATCTGGCATCGTCGGTGGTGAGTACGTGGCGGCCGGTCTTGTAATCGACGATGACCAGCTCACCGTCACGCTCGTCGATCCTGTCGACCCGGCCGGTCAACGCCGTGTGGCCGTGCACGGTGCCGACCGTGCGTTCGATCCCGCGCGGTTCGTCGTCGGGATCGAGTTCGGCGACGTAGCGCTGCACCATCGCCGCAGCGCGCTCGCGCCATTGCTGCGACTGCGCTTCGTCGCGGAAGCCTTCGTCCCCCCAGTATTCGTCGACGAGAGAAGGCACCACCGCCACCGTGCGGGCGTCCCGGTCGAGGCGCCACCAGGCCGCGAGCACGTTGTGGATCGCGCCGCCCACCGTGTTGTGCGCCCAGGGCGGGCGCTTCGGCGGCGCGGGCCGGTCGAGGTAAGCGAACCGGTACCGGCGCGGGCAGTCCAGCCAGGTGGTCAATCGGGTCGGGGTGGCGCTGTAGAGCCGTCGCGGCATGCCGTCGAGAATGGGCGCACTCACAGGGGTCACCCTCGCCTCCGCCTCGTGCCGACGACCACGGTGGTGCCATCGTCGTCGCTCGTCACCCGCGTCGCCAGCCCGCCCCGAGCCATCAGGTCGGCGGCGTGCGACGCCTGCTGGCGACTGGTCTCGACCAGTAGGTGTCCGCCGGTGGCCAGCCACCGGCCGGCCTCCGCGGCCGCCCGGCGCAGGACGTCGAGACCGTCGGCGCCGCCGTCCAGGGCCACCAGGGCTTCGTGCACGCGCGCCTCCGGCGGCATCAGCGCGATCTCGGCACTGGGCACGTACGGCACATTGGCCAGCAGGAGGTCGACGCGCCCGAGCAACGTCGCCGGCAACGCAGCGAAGAGGTCACCTTCGTAGACCTGGCCTGAGTAGGCGGCCACGTTGCGTCGAGCGCACCGGACCGCCACCGGGTCGACGTCAGCGGCGTGCAGGTCGATCTCACCGAGCGCCGCGGCCACAGCGACGCCGAGCGCACCGGATCCGCAGCACAGGTCGACGACCACCGCGGCGCGGCCGGGACCGGCACGAGCCAGTCTCGTGGCCTCGTGGACCAGGAGCTCACTGCGCCGGCGCGGCACGAAGACGCCGGGGTCGACGTCGATGTGCAGGCCGGCGAACTCCGCCCAGCCGAGAACATGCTCGAGCGGGACGCCGTCGACGCGCCGGCGCACCATGGACTCCAGCGCATCCGGCGTGGGTGCGGCAGCCTGGAGCAAGCTCGCCTCCTGCTCGGCGAACACGCAGCCCGCCGTCCGCAGGCGGGCAGCCAGCTCCGTCGTCATCGCGGCACCCCGGCGGCCAGGCTGCGCAGCCGGTCCCACTGCTCCGGGTCGGTGGTGTTGACGCCGAGGTCGTGGCCGACCTTGCCGGTGCCGTGGTAGTCGCTCGCGCCGGTCACGACGAGGTCCAGCTCGACGGCGAGGGCGCGCAGGTCGCGCCGGGCGATCCGGTCGTGGTTCTGGTGATCGACCTCGATACCGTCCAGCCCCGCGGCGCGTAGGTCGGCGATGGCGGACGGACGCAGCACCCGCCGGGAACCACGCCCCCAGGGGTGGGCCAGCACACACACCCCGCCGGCCGCGTGCACCAGATCGATGGCGGTGGTGGTGGGCGGGGCGTACTTGCTCGCGAAGCCCGCGCGGCCCTCGGACAGATACGAGGCGAAGGCCTCTTCGCGGTCGGCGACGTACCCGAGGGCGATCATGGCGTCCGCGACGTGCGGACGGCCCACCGACGAGGCACCCTGCGCATGGGCCAGGATGTCGTCGACGTCGAGCGGATAGCCGGCGGCCGTGAGCGCGGCGGCGATGCGTTCCAACCGGGTCCACCGGTCCGAGCGGATCCGGCCGAGCTCGGCCTGCAGTCCCGGGTGGGCGGCGTCGACGAGGTAGGCCAGCAGGTGCACTCCCCGGCCGCGCAGCTCGGTGGAGATCTCCAGCCCCGGCACCACCTCCACACCGCAGGTGGCGCCGGCCTCGAGCGCCTCGGCCCAGCCGAGCGTGGTGTCGTGGTCGGTCAACGCGACGACGTCCAGGCCGGCTCGCTCGGCGGCATGCACCAGCTCGGCCGGGGTGTCGGTGCCGTCGGAGACGTTGCTGTGGGTGTGCAGGTCGATGCGCACTCAGCGATCGTAGCCCGGCGTGTTCCAGCGCGTGATCACTGCGGTGGCGCGCTCCCAGCCGAGGACGGACACCGTGGCGGTGTCCAGGCGTAGCCGGGCGGCGCCGGCGACGGCCAACCCGATCCAGCGTGCGGCCACCACCCGCAGGATGTGGCCGTGGCCCACGATCAACGCGCGCGTGGACGCAGTCGAGCGCACCCGGGCCACGAGGCGATCGGCCCGCGCACCCACGTCATCGGGTTGTTCACCGCCTGGCGTGCCGTCGGTCCACAGCGACCATTGCGGGTCGGTCTCGTGGATTCGAGCGGTCGTGATGCCCTCGTAGTCGCCGTAGTCCCATTCCCGGGCGTCGTCGTCGAGCTCCGGCGTGGGCACCTCGGCCAGGGTGGCCGTCGCCGTCGCGCGCTGCAGCGGACTGCACAACACGAGATCGAAGGCCACCGCCGCCAGCCGGGGGCGCAGAGATCGCGCAGCGTCCTCACCGGCCGGGGTCAGCGGCACATCGGTACGACCGGTGTGCCGCCCGTCGCGGCTCCACTCGGTCTCGCCATGGCGCACGAGCCACAGCTCGGGGCCGGTCACGACGCCGCACCGGAGCTCAACCGCAACGGCAGGCCGTGCGGATGCGGCCGGCCCAGCTCGGTCGTGCTCGCCTGGCCGGCGTCGTAGGTCGTGAGGGTCAAGACGATGTCCGCGGCGCGGCTGAGGTCGGCCGGCTCCATGCTGGCGTGGGCGAGCGGCATGCGTTCGGCCGCCGCGGCGATGACGCTCTCGGATTCGCGACGCGCCACGGGGTCGAGGTACTGCCACACGACCGAGTGCCACACGACCGTCAGCACGTCGTCGTCGACCGATTCGGCCAGTCGCTCGCGCAACCACGGGCTCACCTCGGACCGGTCCACGCGTACCGGCCATCGGGCGGCGACGTCGAGCGCGCCCTCCAGGCGGCGGTACCGCTCGACGTTGTCGGGCCAGACGAACGATTTCAGTCGCAGCCGACCGGCCGGGGTGGTCGGGTCGACGGGTTCCAGGTCACATCCGCGCCGGGCGACGATCTCGATAGGGCGGGCTTCCACGGTGGCGTCGACGTCGAAACACACCGGTGACTCCGCTGGTCCCCACGACCACCCGGGGCCCTCGAACCGGTACCGGTCGATCAGCAGGTTGAGACCCGCACTGGCGCCGACCTCCAACAACCGGATCCGGGTCAGCCCGGTCTGCGCCGCGGCCCGGAACAGCGCGACGAGCAGCGCCACCGAGCGCCCCACCTCGTTGGTCTGTGGGACCACGGCCAGATCGGCGCGGATGTCGTCGGCGAAGGCCTCGATGACGCTGCGGGCGACCGGCCAGACGTCGTCCGGGGCGCGCGTGCCGCCGAGGTTGCGGTAGTACGCGACGAGCGAAGGCGCCCGGCCGGTGAGGACCAGCCGGTGCAGGCTGCCGAGGAAACGCAGCGACACGAGGTCGGATTCGGTGGCTTCGTCCCATCCCGCACAGATGGTGCGCACCACCCCACCGGCCGCCCAATCGTCAGCCATCGCGCGGGTGAGCGCGGCGTACAGCGGCGCCCCCATCCGGTCGGACATCTCGGCGTGGCGTCGAAACCGGTCGGCCAGGTCGACCGTCGGCGTTGACGTCACGGCGTCGTGCGGTCGGAGCGCAAGGACAAGTGCGCCAACAGGTTGCGGGCGGCCTCGGCATGCTGGTGCTGGCAGTAGATCTCGTACCGGCTGGCGACGGTCACGCTCTTGGAAGTGAAATCGCGCTGCCCACCGGTCAGCCAGTACCCGACGAGGGCGAAGATCGCCATGAAGATCGCGCCCCAGACCACGCTGAACACGATGATCTGCAGCCAGCCCTCGTTGGTGAACAGTCCCAGCAACAATCCGACGAACAACCCCAGCCAGGCCCCCGACGCAAGCCCGCCCAGTGCTGCCTTACCCCAGGTCAGCCGACCTGTCACCCGCTCGACCTGGCGCAGGTCGCTACCCACGATGGCCAAGTGCTCGACGGGAAACTTCTCGTCAGCCAGATAGTCCACGGCTCGTTGCGCAGCCGGGTAGTCGTCGTACGTCCCGACAACGAGGCCGGTTGGCAGGCCGGGAACCGGACTGACCATGGCACACCTCCCACGTCACCTTGAGCGTACTTCAGCTGACTGCTGCCGTGAGCCAATCGGGCAGAGTCTGCGCGGTGGAAACGCCGAGCGCCAGCACCAGAGCACGGTGCGTCTTCGGCTCGAAGGGTTCGATGAGCAGGCGCATGCCGGCCTCGGACGGCGTCCGGTCGGCCTTGCGCTGGTTACACGACACGCAGGCGGCCACGGTGTTCAGCCAACTACGCGCGGCGCCCCCGCGCGAGGTCGGCACGAGGTGATCGATGGAGGCGGCGCGCTCGCCGCAGTACGCGCACCGGCGCCCGTCCCGTTCGAGCACACCGCTGCGCGACCATGGCACCTTGCGCCGGTACGGGACTCGCACGAAGCGCAGCAACCGCACCACCAGCGGCGTGGGCAGCTCGCGGGTGGCCGACCGGATGAGTTTCGCGGAGTCGGCGTGCTCCATGACCGCCTTCTCGGTGAGCACGAGGACCACGGCCCGCTTGACCGACACCACGGAGAGCGGCTCGTAGGAGGCATTGAGGACCAGCGTGTTCACTCGCACGCCTCCTTTCGTGCCCGCTTCGCACGGCCTGTGCCGACTCTAGTGTCGTTCATCGGAGCAGCACACCGAATTCCCGGCTACGGTGCGCCACACGTCCACCACCCGATCGTGGATCAACTCGACGACGTCACGCAGCGGCAACCCCGCGTACTCCCCGGCGAGAATCGGGGGCCCGACCCGCAGCCGGACGGTCGGACGACGCACGATGGACGTCAGCGCGCCGCCCAGGGTGCGTGCCGTGGAGCCGGAGCCGATACGACGGGCGTCGTGATGTGCCACGGGCACCACCGGGACACCGGTCTCGCTGGCCAACCGCCCCACGCCGAAGTGGAACCGGCGCGGTGAGCCGTCCTCGGTGGCTGACACGTCGCCTTCGGGGTAGATGCCCACGACTTCACCACGGCCGAGCGCTTCGCGTGCCGCGCGAAGCGCCGCGGCACCGGCCTGGCGCCCGCCCACCTCGATCATGCCCGCCTGTCGGGCCAGCGGTCCGATGAGCGGGTTCTCGAACACCATCGAGGACGCCATGAACCGGATGTGTGCGTGGTCAACGTCACACGACGCCCGGCCGCAGGGAATGCTGGGCCGCAGTCCGGCGCGGTGCAGCGTGGCCAGGACCGGTGGAACGTCGGCGATGGTCGTGTGATTGACGGCCACGATGGCCGGGCCTTGTGCCGGTAGGTGGTGCAACCCGTCCGCGCGAACCCGGCCGAACAGGCTGGTGAGCCCCACGGCAACCGAACCCACTAGTTCCACAATGGATGATTATGACGCACACCGGCGTCCAGGCAGCGCAGCTACTCCGCCGGAAGGTCTTCGACGTCGAGCAACTCGTCGTCGGTCGGCGGCTGAATCTCGACCGGCTCGCCGAAGTCGGTGAAGGTCAGGATCCCTTTCCCGGCCGAGGCGCCCTTCTCTTCGAAGCGCAGCGGCAGGGGTTCGCCGATAGCGGCCACCCACAGCGTCGCGCCGGTCTCCGGGAACAGCAGGCCGACGGCCAGGCGTCCGTCCACTTCGGCGACGCCGGTCATCTCCGATGGTGCGCCGGCGCCGAGGACCGCCTGGGCGAACGTGGCGCCGTCGG
>NZ_DAHVSH010000051.1:0-4772 GCF_027324685.1 Haloactinopolyspora sp. | reverse complement strand
AGGGTGCCGAAGTCGACGCCGATGACGACGTCATTGCTGGTGTGAGCGCTCACATCAACTCCCGTCCCTGGTGTTACGTCCGTCGAGTGGTGCTGTGCCTGACGATCAAGTTCGGGGCGACCGTGTGCCTGGCCGGCGCCTCGACTGCTGCGGCGCCATGGTCGATCAGCCCGAGGAGCAGGTCGATGCTCGCCCGGCCCACCGCGGTGAAGTCCTGCCGGACCGTGGTCAGCGGGGGCGTGAAGAACTCGGCCTCCGGCATGTCGTCGAAGCCCACCACGCTGACGTCTTCGGGTACCCGCTGTCCGGCTTCATGCAACGCGCGCAGCACGCCGAGGGCCATCTGGTCGTTGGCGACGAAGATCGCGCTCGGGGGATCGGCGGCGAATCGTCGGGCGGCCTCGTAACCCGAGCGAGGACTCCAGTCGCCCCGGATGACCTCGGGGACCGGGGCGCCGGCGCGTTCGAGAGTGGCACGCCAACCATGCAGGCGCCCATCGGCTTCGAGCCAGTCCACCGGTCCCGCGATGTGTTGGACGGTGTGGTGGCCGAGGTCGAGCAGGTGCTGGGTGGCCTGAGCGGCGCCATCGACCTGGTCGACAGCGACGACCGGCCGCGCGCCGGCCTCGCCGCCCTGGACCGCCACGATGGGTACCTCGACCGGCAGAGCAGCCACCGCCGCGGCGGTTGAGCGCTGCGGGGCGATGACGATCATGCCGTCGACGGCCTGCTCGAGGAGGTAGGTGAAGGCTTCGTCGACGGACTCACGGGTGATGCGTTCGAGGCTGACGATGCTGACGAAGTATCCCGCCGCGCGTGCGGCCTGCTCGATGCCGAACAGGGTGCTGGCCGGACCGTACAGGGTGGTGCCGGAGGCGACGACGCCCAAGGTGTTGGTGCGCCTGGTCACCAGGGCGCGCGCGGAGAGGTTGCGCCGGTAGCCCAGTTGCTCGATCGCGGCCAGGACGCGCTCGCGGGTCGTGGCGCGCACGTTGGGATGGTCGTTGAGAACGCGCGACACCGTCTGGTGCGACACGCCGGCCACGCGGGCGACGTCGGCCATCACCGGGCTGCGCTGGGTCAGCTCCGTTGCCATCGGCCTCCTCTCTCGACGCCCATTGTTAGCGTTAACAGTTTCGGCCGTCAACTAGGCGGAGGTGCGGCGCGGCGATTCGTCAGCCGCCCAGGCTGTCGATGCGCTCCATCTCCTCGTCGGACAACGAGAACCCGAAAACGTCGAAGTTCGTCCTGATGCGCTCGGGCGTGACCGACTTCGGGATGACGACGATGCCGTGCTCGATATGCCAGCGCAGCACCACCTGGGCGGAGGTGACCCCGTGGTCGTCGGCGATGTCCACGAGCACCGGGTCGGCCAGGTCACCCGCGCGGAACGGGCTGTAGCCCTCGAGCGTGACCCCGCGTTCGCTCAGCTCGGCGAACCGTTGCGCGTCGTAGAGCGCCGGGCTCCATTTGATCTGATTCACCGCCGGCGTCACGCCGGTGGCTGCGGTGAGCTCGTCGATCTGGGCGGTGCTGTAGTTGCTCACGCCGATCGATCGGGTCAGCCCGCGCTCCCGCAGCGCGATGAACTCGTTCCACACGTGCGGCGCTGCCTGGCCACCAGGCGGCCAGTGCACGAGCCACAGATCCACGTAGTCGAGCCCCAGATCCTCGAGGCTGTCGGCCATGGTCTGCTCGACCCGGTCTTCAGCGTCGGGCGGAAGTTTGGTCGTCACGAAGACCTGCTCGCGAGGCACCCCGCTGTCGCGCAGGGCGCGGCCCACCTCGGTCTCGTTGCGATACATGGTCGCGGTGTCGAGGTGCCGGTAGCCGACGTCGAGGGCATGCCGCACCGCCTCGTACGCGGCGTCGCCCGTGATCTGCCAGGTCCCGAACCCGATGATCGGCATCGCATGGCCGTCGGAGAGTTGGACTTCGTGGCCGCTGTCGGTGAACGTCATGGCTCCATGTCTACCCGGTGCGTCGCAGGTCTACGCCCCGAATCGGCACTCGTGCGTGCGCTATTTGAGCAATCTGGACATCCGGCGGTCGGCCAGGATCTTCCCGCCGGTCTGGCAGGTCGGGCAGTACTGGAGGCTGGAGTCGGCGAACGACACCTCGCGGATGGTGTCGCCACAGACCGCACAGGTCTCGCCGGTGCGACCGTGCACCCGCATCGACGAGCGTTTCGAGTCCTTGAGATCGCGCGCGGCCAGCCCTTCGGCTCGCTGCAACGCTCCGGCGAGCTCGTCGACGATCGCGGCGTACAGCGTGGCGACCTCGTCGCTGGTCAGCGACGAGGCGGGGTGGAAGGGCGAGAGCTTGGCGGCGTGCAGCACCTCGTCGGAGTAGGCGTTGCCGATGCCGGCGATGACCGACTGGTCGCGCAAGACCCCCTTGATCTGCGACCGTCCGGCAGCGGTGAGAATCTCGCTCAGGCGCTCGACGGTGAACTCCTCGGACAACGGGTCGATGCCGAGGCGGGCGATGCCCGGGACCTCGGTGGGTTCGCGGACGACGTACACCGACAACCGTTTGCGGGTGCCGGCCTCGGTGAGGTCGAAGCCAGAATCGTTGGCCAACCGCACGCGCAAAGCCATCGGCCCCCGCCCGGGCTTGGGCGGCTTCGGAGACAGGTTGTCGCTCCAACGCAGCCAGCCCGCCCGGGACAGGTGCACGACGAGATGGAGCCCGTCACAGTCGAGGTCGAGGAACTTGCCGTGCCGGTCGACCGAGGTCACCGTCAGCCCGCCGAGCGCCGTGAGTGGTGGGTCGAACGTCTTGAGGACGCTGATGTTCGCGACGTCGACCCGCGCGATCGCCTGACCCACCGCGTGCTCGCGCAGGAACGCCGCCAACGCTTCGACCTCCGGCAGCTCCGGCATGAGCTCATCTTCCCCTCTCGTGTGCTGCTCAGGCGAATACCGCAGGCAGCGGCAGGTCCAGGGCCCGGCGCAACCGGCTCGAATACTCCGCCCTAGAGATCTCGACGACCCCCAGCCTGGTGAGATGCGGCGTTCCCCACTGCACGTCGAGCAATCGCCCGACGCCGCCGTCAGCCTTCAAGAAGTCGACCAGCGCCACCAGCGCGACCTTCGACGCGTCACGGCCCCAGCGCTGGCGGGCGTGAAACATCGACTCGCCGGCGAAGAGCCCACCGATGGCGACGCCGTACAACCCACCGGCGAGCCTGCCGTCGGGCGTCCATGCCTCCACCGAGTGAGCCCAACCGAGGCGGTGCAGCCGCTCGTAGGCATGGCGGATCTCGTCGCTGATCCAGGCACCGGGGCGCTGCGGGTCCGCGCACGCGGCGATGACCTCGTCGAAGTGGGTGTCGACGCGGATCTCGAACCGCCGGCAGGCTTGGCGTAGCGACCTGGGCACGCGCAACCCGCGCAGCGGCAGGACACCGCGCGGGTCCGGTGACCACCACGCCAGCTCGGCCGGTTGGCCGATCAGCCGGTCGATCGGCATCGGGAACAGCCCGCTGCGGTACGCCGCCAGCAACGTGCCGGGTTCGAGATCGGCACCGAAGGCGACGAGGTCGTTGTCCGTCGCGTACGAGGAGGGCAGCTCCCACCGTGTCGGGGGCGGCTCAACAGGCATTCGAACCTCCACGGCCGTCGAACGTGGCTGCCATCGTCAGCGTAGCCGCCGTGTGCTGGTCTCGACGTCTACGCGCCCGCAGCGACTATCGTGAACTGCATGGGTGTTCGGCGGACCATCGGAACCTGGGCGGGAACGACAGCGGCACGCCGCGCTGCGCCGGTGATGGCGTCGCGTGGCGCCAACCAGTTCATCAGCCGCGCCATCGACGGCTTCACCGGCTTTCCCGGAGCACGTGAGGTCGCGCGGCGTCATCTGGACAAGTCCGCCGACGTCGACCGCGCCGTCCGCGATGTCATCGAGCAGCACATCCGGCTGGCCGGCATCCAGGGCTTCGTCACGAACGTCGGCGGTGTCGTCACCATGCCCGTGACGGTCCCGGCCAACATCGCTGGCATAGCCGTGCTGCACCTGCGGATGGCTGCGGCGATCGCTCACTTGCGCGGCTACGACCTGACCGATCCGCGGGTGCGCACGGCGGCGTTGCTCACTCTGCTCGGCAAGGACGGTGTGGCGGAGGCGCGGCGTGGCCGCGACATCCCCGGCACGCCGTTCGACGTCGCCACCGGCACCAACGAACCGGACCCTGCCGTCATGGAGCGTGCCGTCGCGGCGGTGACATCGCAGCTGGTCGCCCGCATCGGCGGTAAGCACGCCTCGTTGGCCCTCGTCCGGCGGGTGCCGGTACTCGGCGGCGCGGTCAGCGCCGGCGTCGATGCGTTCTCCACCTACGCCATCGGCCGGTTCGCCGACCGCGAGTTCCCGCCGAACGTCACCGTGGAGCGTGTCTGAGCGACCTGGGCGTCTTCACCCGCTGGCGCCTGCCACAACGCGACCGACAGCTGGATCGCCCCGACAGCAACGACGAGCCCATGCGCGATCCGAACCGGCCCCGGCGCCCAGAACTGCGGGATGAACAGCGCGAATCCGACCGCGAACAGCAGCCCGGACGAGCGCGGCAGCACGCCTGACCGGGCGACGGCGACCGCGGTGAGCACCGCGCCTACGCCGATCGACAGCAACCCGAGGGCGAACATCGTCGCGGCGACCGGGTTGAACCGGACGTCGTCGACCAGGCCGAGCAGGTCTGCAGCCTCGCCAGCCGCGGCCGCCGAGGCGATCGCATTCAGGCCGAAGTCCTCGGCGCCGTAGTACGGCAGCGTCAA
>NZ_DAHVSH010000048.1:0-63683 GCF_027324685.1 Haloactinopolyspora sp. | reverse complement strand
GTCATAGCGAAGGGGAAACGCCCGGTCCCATTCCGAACCCGGAAGCTAAGCCTTTCAGCGCCGATGGTACTGCCCTGGAGACGGGGTGGGAGAGTAGGACGCCGCCGGACAACAACCACAAGAGGGTCCCCGTTCCCCTTTTGCTTTGTTCTCATACCGAGAACGAAGCGAAAGGGGAGCGGGGACCCTCTTCCTTTTGCTACACACAATCGCTTCCCGCCGAGGGGTGGGAAAGTCAGCGGCCGCGCCGTTGGCGGCCGGCCCGTCGCGCCCAGGTCGAAGCCGAGGGCAGGTAGACGCTGGGGGATTGTCGTAGTCAACGAGCGTGATGGCGGTCGGTATCTCGATGACCGGCATCCGGTCGGCGTCGGAGACAAGGCGTCCAGGGCATTGCTCATGTTCAAAACCCTCAGGCGTCATCAGTTGTCGGGTTGATCGGCCAGTTCGACGATGTGGTCGAGGACCTCAGCGATGCCGAGCAGGCGCGCGCGGTCGAGCGGCGAGAGTCGGTGTCGGCACACCAGCCGAGCCCGCCGACCCGGTGCGGACGCACGGACAATAGGCTCGAGCCAGGAAATGAGGAGGATCATTGATGGCTGGGCGGGACCGCCCTCGAGGGCCTCGACCGTCAGGCGGGGGAGATGACCGGCGCCGTGGTCGTGACGGCGAGAACCGATCCGATGGACGACCCGGCGGCAGGGGAGAAGGACGCGGAGCCACCGGCAGGCCGGGCGCAGCTCGAGGCCGTGGCGGCCGCGCGGGCTCCGGTGGTGAGCCGCGTGGCCGAGACCGCGACGAGCGCCGAGGCCGGCCTCGTGAAGCGCCCAGCGACGCTGCCGGTCAGCGTGGCGGCAAGCACCCTCGATCCGGTGCTGAGCGACGCGATGGTGGCGATCGCGCCGGCGATGGGCGCGGAACAGCCCGTTCCGCAGAGAAGCCGCCGGAGCCGGTGGTCGACGACGATGTGACCGGCCGGGAACTGGACCAGGAGATCCGCGACGAACTGTCGGCGTTGTCCGGTCCGATGGCCGCGCACGTGGCGCGTCACCTGGTCATGGCGCAGCGGTTGCTGGACGCCGACCCGGCTCGCGCGCACGAGCATGCCATGGCGGCGCGTCGGCGGGCTGGGCGAATCGGCGTGGTGCGAGAGGCCGCGGGGGTGACGGCGTACCGGGCCGGCAGGTACTCCGAGGCGCTGGCGGAGTTGCGCGCTGCCCGGCGCATGACCGGATCGGCGGAGTACTTGCCGATGATGGCCGACGCTGAACGCGGACTGGGCCGTCCGCAGCGTGCTCTGGACCTCGCGCAGGACCCAGCTGTCACCGGTTTGGACACACCGACTCGGATCGAGATGTTGATCGTGGCGGCCGGAGCTCGGCGTGACATGGGCGAGAACGAGGCCGCGGCCGCGGTCTTGCAGGTGCCCGAGTTGCGTTCCACGGCGCAAGAAGCGTGGGTGGCGCGCCTGCGCTACGCCTACGCCGATGCGTTGCTGGGCGCCGGGCGCCAGCAGGAGGCGCGCCGGTGGTTCGTGCGGGCAGCCGAGGCAGACGTCGACCACGAAACCGACGCCGAGGATCGGGTGGCACAGATCGAAGCCGACGGCGACTGACAGTGTGATTCGCCGGCCGGCGAGGTCGATCCAGCACCGCAGGCGGCGGTGACTTTTCCACAGGTCGTCTGAGCCAGGTGGACTGTCCACAGATCGCGTTCGGCCGGGTGTGGCGCAGCGCCAAGACGTCGATCATGGGACCGGAATCCCTTGAACGACGGTTGTGAAGGAGCTTCGCCGATGACGACGACGACCGAGGTGCCTGTCGCCGAGCACTGCAACGAGGTCCGGCTGGTGGGCCGGGTGGCCGCCGAGCCGAATGTGACGGTGATGCCCAGTGGCGACGAGCTCGTCACCGCCCGCCTGGTGATCGAGCGTCCGCGACCACCTGCCGGGCGTGGAAAACGACGTCAGGTGGACACGGTCACCTGCGCGGCGTGGTCGCCGGTGCTGCGCCGGCGGCTGCGGATCTGGAATCCGGGAGACACCGTGCAGGTCACCGGGGCGCTACGGCGACGTTTCTGGCGCGGTGAGTCCGGTGCGCGTAGCCGCTTCGAGATCGAGGTCGTGACCGCCGAGCGGCTGGCCCGCGCACCGCTGGAGGCGCCGGCCGACCCCCAGGGGTGAGGCCTGCTTCGGTCCGGCGATTCACCAGCCGAGGCCGTGCACCGAAAGGCTCGGTCGGTCACGTGTGCGCGGCGTCGACCTGGCGCATGAGCAGGCCGGTCCACGGCTTCGGGCCGAACGAGGTCGACTTTCGCGGCATCCGCACCCCCGCGGTGGCCAGCGTGAGCACGTCGGTCAGCGCCGGCGGCCGAACGAGTATCGCGATGCCGGCCGTACGCGTGGCGGTGTCCACGGCGTCGGCGGGGTCATGGTGGTAGCCGACCCGGTCATCGGCGTCGCTCAGGGACCAAAGGCGCTCGAGCAGCACGTCGGTCAACGCCGCGGCATCGATACGCCGCCATGTCGGGTGCCGGTCCGGCGGAAACGCGGCTGTGGGCAGCTCGCCTCCGGCCGGGCGCAGCAGGACGTGCCGGGCGCCGTCGCTGACGAGGAACGCCATGCGGGTCTCGGCGGTGAGAACGCCCGATAAGTCAGCGGCCGGATCGATGGCGGTGTCGATGGCGGTGTCGTCGAACAGCTCGCTGGCCAACGTCACGGCGTCGTCGAGGCCCAACCCGGCGATGCTGCGGTGGACACCGCGAAGTTCCAGAGGGTGGCGGGCGGCGTCGACCAGCAGGGCGAGCCCGCGGTCGGTGCGGCCTGGTGCGGGCGCGGCCTCGTGCACGGCATGGTAGGCGGCGAATCTGTGGTGGCCGTCAGCGATCAGTGCGCTGCGGGGGGCGAGGTCGTCGGCCACCGTGGTCAACGACGCCGGGTCGGTGACCCGCCAGATCCGGTGGCAGGTACCGGTGTCGGTGACGACCTCCTGGTCCGGTGGCTGTCGCGCGACGGCGTCGACGACGTCGCTGGCCGCGCCATCACCGTCGTAGGTCAGCAAGATCGGTTCGAGTTGGGTGCCGGTAGCTCGCATCAGGGCGGCACGGTCGGCTACGGGGCCGGCGAAGGTGTGTTCGTGCGGTAGCACCGGGCCCTGGACACCGACGCCGCCGACGAGCCCGATCGCGGTGTGGCTGTCGGTTCGATGCTCGTAGACGTACAAGGCGGGTTCGGGATCGGTACGGAGCACGCCGGAGGCGACCCAGCTCCGAAGACGCGTCGCGGCGCGGCGGTACCGGTCGTCACGCTCCCGGGAACCGTCTGGTCCGCCGTCACCCGGTTCGCCCCGGGGAAGGGTGAGGTGGACGATGTTGTGCGGATCGGCGGCCTCGAACCGCTGGAGAGCGCGGTCGTCGATGACGTCGTAGGGCGGGCAGATCACCCGCCGCAGATCGATGTCCGCCGCGTAACGCGTGGCACGGAACGGGCTAAGCCGCAGCACGTGCCGATCATGGCTCACCCGACGAATGCTACGTACGGCGGGGATGCTTGTGGGCGCCTGCGAGGATGGGCGCGTGTCTGAGTTGACCCGGATCTACGACGTGGCCTTGCTCGACCTGGACGGCGTCGTCTACATCGGTGAGCACCCCGTCGACCACGCGCCCGAAGCGCTGTCGTCGGCGCGAGATGCCGGAATGAAGCTGGCGTTCGTGACGAACAACGCCTCGCGCCCGCCCGAGGTCGTCGCCGAGCACCTTGTCGACATCGGAGTGCAGGCGGCGCCGTCGGAGGTCGTCACCTCTGCCCAGGCGGCAGCCCGGGTCCTGGCCGAAAAGCTCGAGCCGGGGACGAAGGTCCTGGTCGTCGGGGGCGCTGGGCTCGAGGCAGCCTTGCAGGAGCGTGAGTTTCGCCCGGTGCGTCACCTCGCCGACGAGCCTGCCGCCGTGGTTCAGGGCTTCGATCCCAGCGTCGATTGGTACTCGCTGGCCGAAGGCTCCTATGCCGTGGCGTCCGGTCTGTTGTGGGTGGCGACGAACGTCGATGCGACGATACCGACGCCGCGCGGGCGGGCTCCGGGCAATGGCGCCCTGGTCGACGCCGTGCGTACCGCCAGCGGCCGTGACCCTGTGGTGGCCGGCAAGCCGGAGCCGCCCATGCACCGTGAGGCGATCGCGCGCTCGGGCGCACGGCGGCCCCTGGTGGTCGGCGATCGGCTCGACACCGACATCGAAGGGGCCAACGCTGCTGGAGCCGACAGCCTGCTGGTGCTCACCGGCGTCACCGACGCCGTCGAGCTCGTCTTGGCTCCGCCCCGGTTACGTCCGACGTTCGTCGGTGCCGACCTGCGCGCGTTGCATCACACCGCCGAAGCGCTGAGCGTCGCGGCCGGGCAGAACGCCACCGGCGGCTGGCACGCTGTGGTGGACGGCGACGAGCTCCGCCTGTCACGTCAGGTACCGGGCGCCCAGAACGGCGACATCGACGCCCTCCGGGCCGCCTGCGGGGCGGTGTGGGCGGCCGAATCGGTACCGCCCTCGGCGGTGCGTGCTGCGTTGGCCGGCGCGGGCTGGGCGGAGCGTTAGAGACTTCGCCGTCCGCGTGAACGTCATCGTCGCGGGCCTCGCGGCCACTCTAATGACCGACGACGGGGGCCAGGCGTACTAGCGTTGGTCGTCATGGACGAACAATCGGATGCCGACGCGGCGACGGGCGATCCCCACATGGACGAAGCTCTGCGTACGCTGCGGTTGCTCGACGAGCGGCCGGTGCACGAGCACGCTGCCCTCGTCGAGAGCGTCCACCAGGCCTTGCAGGAGCGGCTGGCCGCCGACGACGAACCACACCCGACCGACGAGGAAGGCTGAGGCCGTGGCCACTCGGCGACGTCTCGATCAGGAACTGGTGCGCCGCGGGCTGGCCCGGTCGCGTGAGCACGCCGCCGATCTGGTCGCCGACGGCCGGGTCCTCGTCGGCGGGCGGGCCGCGACGAAAGTGGCCACTGCCGTCGAGCCGGCTGCGGCGCTGCTGGTGAAGGAGATCGAGGACGGCGAGGAGTACGTCTCGCGAGGCGGGCACAAACTGGCCGGAGCGCTCGACACGTTCGAGCCGCTCGGGCTGTCGGTCCGCGGGCGCCGCTGTCTGGACGCCGGCGCGTCGACCGGCGGGTTCACCGACGTGTTGCTGCGTCGTGGCGCTGCCGCCGTTGTCGCCGTCGACGTCGGATACGGGCAGCTGGCCTGGTCGCTACGGTCGGATCCGAGGGTCACCGTCCTGGACCGGACGAACGTGCGGGATCTCACGCCCGACATGGTCGGCGAGGCGGTGGACGTGGTCGTCGCCGACATGTCGTTCATCTCGCTGCGCCTGGTGCTCGCGCCGCTGTACGCCGTCTGCGCGCCCGGTGCCGATCTGGCGCTCATGGTGAAACCACAGTTCGAGGTGGGCCGCGAGCGCGTGGGCAAGGGGGGCGTGGTCCGCGACCCGGACCTCCGCGCGCAGGCGGTGCTGAGCGTGGCTCGCGCCGCCGCCGACGTGGGCCTCGGCGTCGCCGGCGTGACCGCCAGCAGCTTGCCCGGCCCGTCGGGCAATGTCGAGTACTTCCTGTGGCTGCGCGCGGACGCCGCCGAGGTCGACCCGGCAGACGTCCATCGCGCCGTCGACGAGGGGCCTTGAGTGAACAGAAATGTGCTGCTGGTCACCCACACCGGGCGCGAAGAGGCGCGGCAGGTCGCCAAGGAAGCCGCTCATCGGCTGACCGAGGCGGGCATCAAGGTACGGCTGATGGCCGAAGAGCAATCCGAACTGGGCATCGACGACCTTCGCGACCGACACGACGCCAGCGTCTTCGCCGACGGCGACCCGCGCGCGGCCGAAGGCTGCGAGCTCGTGGTCGTCCTCGGCGGCGACGGAACCATCCTGCGCGGCGCCGAGCTCGCCCGCGCGTCGGGAACGCCGATCCTCGGGGTGAACCTCGGCCACGTCGGCTTCCTCGCCGAATCCGAGCGCGACGATCTCGGCTACACCGTCGACCACATCGTGCGGCGCAGCTACGCCGTCGAGGAACGCATGACCGTCGACGTCGTGGTCCGGAGCAACGGCCACGTGGTCGCGGACGGTTGGGCGTTGAACGAGGCGACTGTCGAGAAGGCCAGCCGGGAGCGGATGCTCGACCTGGTGGCCGAGATCGACGGCCGGGCGCTGTCACGGTGGGGCTGTGACGGCGTGGTGATGGCCACGCCCACCGGGTCGACGGCCTACGCCTTCAGCGCCGGCGGCCCGGTGGTCTGGCCTGATCTGGAAGCGTTGCTCATGGTCCCCATCAGCGCGCATGCCCTGTTCGCCCGGCCGATGGTCGTCTCGCCGTCGTCCGAGCTGGCCGTCACCGTGCAGCCACGCACGCCCGGGGCGGTCCTGTGGTGCGACGGTCGCCGCGCGGTCGACCTGCCCACCGGCGCGCGCGTCGAGGTTCGCCGCGGCGAACATCCGGTCCGGCTGGCGCGCCTGCACGAGGCGCCGTTCACCGACCGTCTCGTCGCCAAGTTCGCGCTGCCGGTCGAAGGTTGGCGTGGAGCGCGGTCGTGACAGGCTTCGGGATCGTCCACGCCGCCTGCTCGTCGGTCAGCGAGGTGGCGCAGCCACTAGGGTGGGCAGCGGCCGCGAGGGAGTCGTCGTGCGTAGGGTGAGCTGTCGTGCTTGAGGAGATCCGCATCCGTGGCCTGGGCGTCATCGACGATGCCCAGCTCGAGTTCGGCCCCGGGCTCACGGTGGTCACCGGCGAGACCGGCGCGGGGAAGACGATGGTGCTCACCGGCCTGGGCTTGCTCATGGGCGGACGCGCCGACGCGGGCGCGGTCCGCTCGGGTGCCGAGCGCGCCGTCGTGGAGGGCACCGTCACCGTCTCCGACGACAGCGAGGTCGTCGCCCGCGCGTTGGACGCCGGTGCGGACGTCGAGGACGGTGAGTTGCTGCTGAGCCGAACCGTGCTGGCCGGCGGGCGTTCGCGGGCCCACGTGGGAGGGCGCAGCGTCCCGGTGAGCTTGCTGACCGAGCTCGCCGACGGGCTGGTCGCCGTGCACGGGCAGAGCGATCAGCATCGGCTGCTTCGTCCGTCCACCCAGCTCGACGCCCTTGATCGCTACGCCGGCACAGCGGTCACGAGCCAGCTGGAGACCTACGTCGATCGCTACGCCCGGCTGCGTGCCGTGGAAGCCGAGCTCGACGAGGTGACCAGGTCGGCCCGGGAACGCGTGCACGAGGCCGAGTTGTTGCGGGTCGGCC
Source organism: Haloactinopolyspora sp. (assembly GCF_027324685.1). Lineage (NCBI taxonomy): Bacteria > Bacillati > Actinomycetota > Actinomycetes > Jiangellales > Jiangellaceae > Haloactinopolyspora > Haloactinopolyspora sp. The sequence goes on along the minus strand of NZ_DAHVSH010000048.1, from coordinate 56,410 downwards.
TCAGCGAGATCGAGGACGTCGACCCGCAGCCGGGCGAGGACGTCGCGCTGCAGGCCGAGGAAGAACGCCTGGCCCACGCCGACACCCTGCGAACCGCGGCCGAAACCGCGCATCAAAGCTTGTCGGCCGACGACATCGTGGCCGACCAGGCCGACGTGGCGGGCCTGCTGGCCCGGGCCCGGAACGCGCTGGAAGCCGAACGCTCGCACGATGAAGAGCTCGCCTCGCTGGCCGACCGGCTTGCGGAGGCGTCGTACTTGATCAGCGACGTCGCGACGGATCTGGCGTCGTATGCCTCGAGTATCGAGACCGACCCGGCTCGTCTGGCGCAGATCCAGGACCGCCGCGCCGCGTTGGCCGCTCTGGTGCGCAAGTACGGCGATGCCGCGGAGGAGGCGGGCTCCGGTGAGGTGCCCGCCTCCGGCGTCGACGCGGTGTTGGAGTGGGCGCGGCGCGGGTCACTGCGGCTGCTCGAACTCGATGGCGACGACGAGCGTGTCGCTACGCTGAGCAAGGAGAAAGAGGCGCTGCTCGCCGAGCTCGGTGAGCTGGCGGCCGGTATCACTGCGGCCCGCCGGGACGCCGCGGCCCGATTCGCCGACGATGTGGGACACGAGCTCGCGGCGCTGGCCATGCCGCATGCCCGGATCGTCGTCGATGTGCGTGAGCGCGACACGCTCGGACCCACCGGGGCCGACGAGGTCGAGATCCTGTTCAGCGCGCATCACGGTGCTGCACCCCGATCCCTGGACAAGGGGGCCTCGGGCGGTGAGCTGTCGCGGTTGATGCTGGCCATCGAGGTCGTGTTCGCCGGGGCGGACCCCGTACCCACGTTCGTCTTCGACGAAGTCGATGCGGGGGTGGGCGGCAAGGCCGCGGTCGAGGTCGGGCGGCGGCTGGCCCGACTCGCCCGCCACGCTCAGGTGCTCGTCGTCACCCATCTGCCACAAGTCGCGGCCTTCGCTGATCACCACTTGAAGGTGGTGAAAGCCGACGACGGGCGGGTGACCAGCAGCGGCGTGGACAAGCTCGACGACGAAGGCCGGGTCAGCGAACTGTCGCGCATGCTCGCCGGCCTCGAGGATTCCGCCTCGGCGCGGGCACACGCACAGGAGCTGCTCGCGACGGCGGCGGCGTCGAAGGAGTCGGCGTCCTGATCTCGGCCGCCGGGCCCAGCGATCACGTCGGCGCCGCCGGTGTAGGGGGCGGCGTTCCGGGGCCCGGCGAATCGACGTCGGCGCCGATGACCTCCACCGCGGCGACGATCACGGTCGCGACGAGGGCGATGCCGACGATGACACCGGCGCTGGGGTAGGTCCAGAAGGCGAAGACCAGCACCGCCGCAGTGGCGACGGCGATCTGTACGGGCCGCTTGTGGGCGCGGATCCACTCGGGCACCGGGCCAGTGCGCCAGGCGTGCCGACGGCCGAGCTCACTCAGCCGGGTCAGGCCCCGGCGGGCGGCGACCGCCTGGCGAGACGAGCCGGTCAGGTAGGCCGCGAGTGCCAGGACGAGGCCGAGGACGAGCACGGCGCGCAGCGTGTTGCGCAGGAAGCCGACGAGTTGGTCGAAGACCGCGACGGCTGCGTCCCGATCGACCGAGGATGGAAGCGCGTCGAGGTAGAGCGGGCGAGCAAGTGCCAACGTGCCCGCGAGGACGAGCATGGACACCGCGACCGCGACTCCGGTGACGATCAATGCCCGGCGGCGCTCGCGGGCGATGAGCACAGCGGAGGCGAACGTGACCGCCGCCAGGACGGGCAGCCACGCGCCCAGGACGTCGACGCCGCGGAAGACGCGTTGCGCCGTCGTGATGTCGTCGGAACGGAACAACACGAACTCCGAGTCGACAGCCGGGATCTGGTTGGCCAGCCCGAACCCGGCGTCGACGAGACGGGCTTTGACCTGCGCGATGAACGGCGCGAGGTTGATCGTCACCGTGTTGTCGTCGACCTGTAGTCCGGCCGAGCTTCGCTCGCCGGTCAACAGGGCGACCAGGTTCGCGTGTGCGGCCTCGTTCGCGGTCCGCCACGCCTGGGCGAATCGGTCGCTGGCGACGATGTCCAGGACGCGATCGTGCACGAATCCTTCGACTCCGCCGGCGATCGGCTGGGCCAGCCCTTGTAGTGAGGTCGTCACGACGGGTCGCGCTCCGCGGTCGGCCAGCACGACGGCGGCCTCGTCGACGAGTTCGGCGACGTCGATCCTGGTGAAGATCTCGGTCGTGATGCGGTTCGCGAGCGCCTGCTGGACGGCCGGGTCGTGGGCCAGCGGCGCCACTGTGTCGACGTAGCGGTCGGTATCGGTGACTTCCGATCGCAGCCATACGGCTGCAGTGCCGCCGATCAGCAGCACGCAGCCGATGATGCCCACCAGCGCGGCTACCCAGGCGCGCCAGCGCTGGCGCGCTGCCGGCAGCTGTGCGCTCTGCGTCGTGGCGACGCTGGCGCGCAGCGCGTTCACCTCGGCACGCAGCCGCTCGAGCTCGGCCCGTTCGTCGGCGTCCAGGTGATGTTCGGGCATGATCGTCCATCCCTAGGAGCCGCGAACCTCGTCGTGCGTACGACAGCGAGCATGCGCCACGGCGTGCGCCACGGGATCACCCGCACCGGGTGATCCCGCGCTGAATCACCCGCGGCGGGTGAAGCCACGGCCTGGCGGAGCAGCGAGGCTGGGCGATGGCACTGAGGTGCGGTGCCGCTTGGATTGGCCCACGGCTGGCCGTGAGCCGAGCGAAGGAGTCGGCATGGACGACTACCCCCTGCTGGAGCTGTTCCTCACGATGCTCTGGTTCTTCTTCTTCGTCGCCTGGATCTGGCTGTTGATCACCCTCGTCGCCGACATCTTCCGCAGCCACGATCTGTCGGGATGGGGCAAGGCGCTGTGGACGCTGCTCATCGTGATCTTGCCGGTCCTCGGTGCCCTGATCTACCTGATCGCGCGCGGCGAAGGGATGGCCGAGCGGCAGGTGCAGGATTACGAGCGCCGGGAGCAAGAGTTCCGTAGCTACGTCCGTGACGCCAGCAGCAACGGCGCCAGCACGGCGGAGGAGTTGACGAAACTGGCCCGCCTGCGCGACGGCGGCGTGATCACCGCAGAGGAGTTCGAGGCGCAGAAGACCAAGCTGCTGACCTGACCGTGCCACGGCGGCACGTGAGCCGGACACCGTCGCCGAGCATCACGTTGCCGCAACACGCATGGACCGATGCGGTGTTGCGGGCCGGAACATGGCAGGATTCGGCCAGTGAGGATGTCTGCTCTGCGCCGTGGTCGGCCCGATGACTTACCCGGAGTCACCGGCGTCGTTCGGCTCGATCACCGCACCAAGGACCTCACGAAACGGCTCAAGCCCGGCGAGATCGCCGTCATCGACCATCTCGACCTCGACCGCGTCAGCGCCGAGGCGCTCGTCGCCTGCGCGGCCGGGGCCGTGGTGAACGTACGCCCCTCGGTCAGCGGGCGGTACCCGAACCTCGGCCCGGACATCATCGTGCAGGCTGGGATCCCGCTGGTCGACGACGTCGGGCCGGACCTGTTCAACGCCGTGCGTGAAGGTGAAACGCTGCGAGTCGACGGCGACACGATCTATCGCGACACCAAGACCGAAGCCGAGGTCGTCGGTTCCGGCATCCGGCACGACCGCGAAAGCCTCGCCAAGTTGATGGGCGACGCCCGCGAGGGGCTGTCCGCCCAACTCGAGGCGTTCGCCGCCAACACCATGGAGTACCTCAAGCGCGAGCGTGAGCTGCTGCTCGACGGCGTCGGCGTTCCGGAGATCCGTACCGACATCGAGGGCCGCCACGTCCTCATCGTGGTGCGCGGGTACGACTACAAGGAAGACCTCACCGCCCTGCGGCCCTACATCCGCGAGTACAACCCGATCCTGATCGGTGTCGACGGGGGAGCAGACGCGCTGCTGGAAGTCGGCCTCGAACCGCACATCATCGTCGGCGACATGGACTCGGTGTCCGACGACGCGTTGTCCAGCGGGGCGGAGCTGATCGTGCACGCCTACCGCGACGGGCGCGCTCCCGGACTGGGTCGCCTGGAGCGGATGGGTCTGTCCGGGGTGCCCTTCGCCGCCACGGGCACCAGCGAGGACATCGCGATGCTGCTGGCTGACGACAAGGGTGCCAGCCTGATCGTGGCCGTGGGGACGCACGCCACGTTGGTCGAGTTCCTCGACAAGGGCCGCTCGGGGATGGCCAGCACGTTCCTGACCCGATTGCGGGTGGGCAGCAAGCTCGTCGACGCCAAGGGCGTCAGCCGGCTCTACCACAGCCGGATTCCGGGATGGATGCTCGTGGTCTTCGTGATCGCCGGCATCGTGGCGGTGGCGGCGGCGCTGTACTCCACGCCGACGGGCCGGGCTTATCTCGACATCTTCGGTTCGTGGTGGGACCGTTTCTACTTCTGGCTGCAAGGGCTGTTCTGACGTGATCGACTTTCGATATCACCTGGTCTCCATCATCGCCGTGTTCTTCGCGCTGGCCGCGGGCATCGTGCTCGGCGCAGGCCCGCTCGGCGAGACGGTGGACGACACACTGGCCGACCAGACGTCGACGCTGCGCGAAGAGAACCGCAACCTGCGCGAGCAACTCGCCGAGAACGAGGCCGACCAGGAGTACCAGGAGCTCTTCCTCGAAGAGGTCACCCCGCGTCTGGTCAACGGACAGCTCGAGGGCACCGGTGTCGCGGTCATCGCCCTGCCCGGCGCCGAAGAGGACACGGTGACCGCGGTACGCGACGCGCTGTCCAGCGCCGGCGCCACCGCCGAGCTGACCGTTCGCATCGAGCCGTCGTGGACCGACCCGGACTCGGAGGCCGTACTCGACGAGCTGGCCACCGAGCTCGTCTCGTCCGGTACCGAGCTGCCTGAGGATGCCGACGGCTACGAGCGCGGTGCGGCCGTGCTCGCCTCCGCCTTGATGGCCGTGCCCGCCGACGAGCCAGGCGCCGCGCACGAGACCGTCGACACCGCGGCGGTCACCGCGTTCGAAGAGTCCGAGCTCATCCGGCTGGAACAGGACGCCTCGGTCGCACCCACGATGGCGGTCATGATCGCCGGGCCGGTCTCCGGCGACGACGCCGAAGCACGACTCGACATCCTGTCCCGCCTGGTCGCGCGCATCGATGCCGCTGGCGCTGGTGGCGTCGCGGCGGGGCCGGCGTCCACCGCCGAGGCCGGGCTGCTCGCCTCCATCCGTGACGGCGGTGACGTGGCCGAGGCGGTGTCCACCGTGGACTCGGTCGACCTGCCCAGCGGACGCGCCGCGGTCGTCTTCGCGCTCAGCGAGCAGGAATCTGGCGGCACCGGCCACTACGGCGTGGTGGGCGAGACCGACGGCGCCCTTCCGCCGGTACCCGACGCTCCGGCGACGCCGAACGACTCCGAGTCACCGGGCTCCGGCAACGGTGACGGAGGCGGTGGCGAATGACGAAGCGCTCGCGCGTGTTCGGGACCTTGCTGGCTGCTGGCGCAGCTGGGGTCGGCACCTGGCTGGCCGCGCGGCGGCTGACCGCCGATCCGCCCGGAGACCGGGCGACGTGGCAACGCAAGAACTTCCGTGGCAGCGAGGTCTCGCTCACCGGCGGCCCGGCGTTGGTCGCAGGGGCCGCAGCCGGTGTGGCCGTGGCGCCGGGGCTCACTCCGCGGGTGCGCGCGAGTGGGCTGGCGACGACGCTGGCCGTGGGTTCGGTGGGGTTGCTCGACGACCTCGCGGCGGGGATCGACCCGGCCGGCCGCCTGGGGCGCTTGGCCGGTGACACCAGTAGCAAGGGACTGCGCGGGCACGTCAGTGCGCTGAGCCAGGGCGAGATCACCACCGGGGTGGTGAAGATCGGCGTGATCGGTCTGGCCGGCGCCGCCGGTGCCGCGCTGGTGAGCGACAACGCCGTCGACGCGGTGATCGGCGGTGCGGCCGTGGCCGGGCATGCCAACGTGGTCAACCTGCTCGATCTGCGCCCCGGCCGGGCGAACAAGGCCGCTGTCTTGCACGCACCGCTGGTGCTGGCCGGTCCGGGGCGCGCGCTCGGGGCCGCCGCGTTGGGCGCTGCCGCGGCGAGCCTCCCGGACGACCTCGGCGAACGCGCGATGCTGGGTGACTGCGGCGCGAACACGCTCGGTGCGCTGCTCGGCCTGGCGCTGGTGGCGCGTGAAGGCCGCCGGGCCCGGCTGGTTCATCTGGCGGTCGTGACAGCGCTGACCTTGATCAGTGAGAAGGTCAGCTTCACCAAGGTCATCGAGGGCACGCCGGTCCTGCGCGAGATGGACGGCCTCGGCCGCAGGCCGTAGGTCCGGAGACGTCGTGAACGCGCGTCGGGTCGCCACCGGGGCGACGGCCGGCATCGCCGGAGGTGCGGCGCTGATCGCCGTGATCAGTGTGGCCGCCCGGGTCGCCGGCTTCGGCCGGCAGCTGGTGTTCCAGTCCCAGGTCGGCGCGACCGTGCTGGGCAGCGTGTACGCCACGGCGAACGCCATCCCGAACGTCGTGTTCGAGATCGTCGCCGGCGGTGCGCTGGCCAGTGTCGTGGTGCCGCTCTTGGCCGCGGCCGCGCAGCGCGGCGACACCGAACACGTCCGGACCACGGTGTCGGCACTGCTCGGCTGGACCCTGCTGCTGCTCGTCCCGGTCGCGTTGATCGGCGTCGTGCTCGCCGGGCCGGTCATGGAACTGATGCTGCGCGGGCAAGGCGGCGAGGCGGGCGCGCAGGCCGGGCGGTCGATGCTACTGCTGTTCCTGCCGCAGATCCCGCTGTACGGCATCGCTGTCGTCACCGCCGGAACCCTGCAGGCGCACCGCAGGTTTCTCGCCGCGGCCGCGGCACCCGTGGTGTCGAGCGTGGTCGTGGCTGCGGCGTACCTGGCCTTCGGGGCGATGTTCACCGGTGACGCCGACGACCTGTCGTCGCTCGACCGCGGCAGCGAGCTGGTCCTGGCCGGCGGTACTTCGCTGGGGGTGCTGGCGCTCGCCTTGACCACACTGCTCCCGGTTTTGATCAAGGTGACCGGGCTGCGCCCGACGCTGCGTTTCCCGCCCGGGGTGGCGCGCCAGGCGGCCGGGCTGGCCGGAGCCGGGCTGATCACCCTGGTCGCGCAGCAACTGGCGTACGTGACGTCGTACGTGACGTCGAACGCGCATGCCGCGGTCGGCGGCGCCGTCACGTACCTCAATACGTGGATGGTGTACCTGCTTCCGTACGCGGTGCTGGCCGTCCCGATCGCCACGGCGGCCTTCCCGCGGCTGTCCGAGCACGCCGAGCACGACCACAGCGCCTACGCTCGCATCCTGTCCGAGTCGACTCGGGCGGTGATCCTGGTGTCGACGGCCGGAGCGGGCGTCCTGGTCGCCGTGGCCTGGCCGGTGGCGCGGTTCTTCAGCACACTCGACTTCGGTGATGCCGCGAGCCCGGACCGGATGGCGTGGGCCTTGGTGGCCTTCGCGCCGGGCCTGATCGGCTACGGCCTGATCGCCCACCTCGGCCGCGCGCTGTACGCCCGCCGCCGGGGGCGGACCGCGGCCGCGGCGACGTCGGCCGGCTGGTTGCTCGTGGTCGTGCTGGCCGTGGTGCTCACCGCCGTCGTGGCGGCTGGGCGGGTGACGGCGGCGCTCGGCGTCGCGCACACGGCCGGCATGAGCTTGGCCGGGATCCTGCTCGTGGCGGGGGTGATCCGCGATTCGGGACGACCGGCGGTGCGCGGTGTCGGTCGGACCCTCGCGTACTCGCTCGTGGCCGGCGGTGCCGGCGCCGCGGTGGGGTGGATGATCGCCGCCGCGTTCCCGGCTGACGGCGCGGCTGTGCAGGTGCTTGCCGGGTTCGCCGCGGCGGTCGCCGTGGTGGTCGTGATGGCCGGCGGCCTGTGGGTGGGCCTGCGCCGGGAACTGATCTCGCTACTGACTCGCCGCGCTTCGCGCTCGGACGAGCCGGAGGCACGGATAGGAGACGACACATGAGGCTCACGATCGTCGTCGGGATGACGGCCGGGGGAGTCGGCGCACATGTGCGCTCGCTGGTCGAGCGACTCGGCGATCTCGGAGTCACCGTAGGCGTGGCCGGACCGGCTGAGACCGAGGAACATTTCGGTTTCGTCGCGGCGGGAGCACGGTTCGTGCCGGTGGCCATCGGCAGCGCGCCGAACCCGCCGGCCGATCTGGCCGCCGTACGCGCCCTGCGGCGCGCGTTCGCCGGCACCGACGTCGTCCATGCCCACGGGCTGCGTGCCGCCGCGCTGTCCGGGCTGGCCCTGGGGCGGCGCCGACCGGGGCGGACGCCGCTGCTGGCCACGTGGCACAACGCCGTGCTGGGCTCCGGGCCGCGGCGCGCGGTCCTCACCGGTCTGGAACGCCTGGCCGCCCGACGTGCCGACATCACGCTGGGCGTCTCCTCCGATCTTGTCCGCCGGGCGCGGGAGCTCGGCGCGCCGGACACCCGCGTGGCCCCGGTGGCCGCGCCGGTGGTTCAGCCCCCGGCCCGCGACAGCGAGGCGGTACGTGCCGAGCTCGGGGCCGAGCAACGTCCACTGCTGCTGGCCGTCAACCGGCTGGCCGAGCAGAAAGGCATGGACACGCTGCTCGCCGCGGCGCGGGTCTGGCACGACCGACAGCCGCGGCCGTTGACCGTCGTGGCCGGTGACGGGCCGGAGCGCGCCCGGCTGCAGCAGATCATCGACGCCGACGGGCTCGACGTCCGGCTGCTCGGTACCCGGCGGGACGTGCCGGACCTGCTTGCCGCTGCCGACATCTACGTGCTGACGTCGGTGTGGGAAGGGCGGCCGCTGGTGATCCAGGAGGCGATGCAGACCGGCCTGCCGGTGGTGGCGACCGCCGCCGGCGGCGTACCGGAGCTCGTCGGCGACGGCGCGCTGGTGGTGCCGGTCGGGGACGCCGCGGCGGTGGCTCGCCATGTCACCGCGCTGCTGGACGATCCCCGCCGGCGCGAGGAGATGTCGGCGCGGGCCAAGGCACAGGCGGCCGAGTGGCCCGACGAAGACGACAACGCCCGACTCGTGGCGGACTTGTGCGCCGAGCTCATGTCGCGGTGACCGTGATCGACAGGGGACCGGCCGACACCTGGACTCAGGCTTGCCGAGCCCCTGTCGATCACCCGGGGATGAGATCCCGCCCCCACCGGCCGCGAGTCCGGCGGGGGCGGACTTGACCACCACGGGGGAAAGTGGCCGCTGTCAAACGTACCCGATCAAGATCGTCGCGCGACCGGATTCACGAAAGTCGGGACGAAGTTTCCCCATTCGCCGTGCGCACGATCCGGCGGCGACACCGGCGCGTTCGGTGTCACGAGCGAATCGGCGGCTGGTAGCCTGGAGGTCCGTGGAGACAAGGCCGTTGCGCGATCCGTCGTCGCGGCCGGACCGACACCGGCGCCGGCGGGTTTCACTGCCGCAGCCGTGCCAGCACGAGGCTCGCCCGGTAGATCGGACCGAGCCGACAGGACAGACCACGGGAGCCCTCCTTGGCGTTGCAGCCGACCACCCACGTGTTCGTCACCGGAGGAGTCGCCTCCTCCCTCGGTAAGGGGCTCACGGCCTCGTCGTTGGGCAGCCTGCTCACCGCGCGCGGGCTGCGGGTGACGATGCAGAAGCTCGACCCGTACCTCAATGTCGACCCGGGCACCATGAACCCGTTCCAGCACGGTGAGGTGTTCGTCACCGAGGACGGCGCCGAGACCGATCTCGACGTCGGTCACTACGAGCGGTTCCTCGACCGCGACCTCAATCGCTTCGCCAACGTCACCACCGGGCAGGTCTACTCCGACGTCATCGCCAAGGAGCGGCGCGGTGAGTACCTCGGCGACACCGTCCAGGTGATTCCGCACATCACGAACGAGATCAAGGACCGCATGCTCGCCATGGGCGACGGCGACGTCGACGTGGTCATCCACGAGATCGGCGGCACGGTCGGCGACATCGAGTCGCTGCCGTTCCTCGAGGCGGCCCGGCAGGTGCGCCATGACGTCGGCCGGGAACGCTGCTTCTTCCTGCACGTCTCGCTCGTGCCGTACCTCGCGCCGTCGGGGGAGCTGAAGACCAAACCGACCCAGCATTCGGTGGCCGCGCTGCGGCAGGTGGGTATCTCACCCGACGCCATCGTGTGCCGGTCGGACCGGCCGATCCCCGACGGCGTCAAGCGCAAGATCTCGCTGATGTGTGACGTCGACCTCGAAGCCGTCGTGGCCGCCGTCGACGCCCCGTCCATCTACGACATCCCGAAGGTGCTGCACTCCGAGGGCCTCGATGCCTACGTGGTCAAACGCCTCGGGCTGTCCTTCCGCGACGTCGACTGGACCGCCTGGGACGAGCTGCTGCGCCGCGTGCATCATCCACGTCACGAAGTCACGGTCGCCCTGGTGGGCAAGTACGTCGATCTGCCCGATGCGTACCTGTCGGTCACCGAGGCGCTGCGCGCGGGCGGCTTCGCCAACGACGCACGGGTACGTATCCGCTGGGTACCCTCCGACGAGTGCGCCACCCCCGAGGGCGCCGCTGCCCAACTGGGCGACGTCGACGGCGTGTGCATCCCGGGCGGGTTCGGCATCCGTGGCATCGAAGGCAAGATCGGGGCCATCCGCTACGCGCGCGAGCAGCACGTCCCGACGCTGGGCTTGTGCCTGGGACTGCAGTGCATGGTCATCGAGTACGCCCGGGCCGAGGCCGGCCTCCCGGAAGCCAGCTCGTCGGAGTTCGACCCGGACACCCCGGCGGCGGTCATCGCCACGATGGAAAACCAGAAGGGCATCGTCGCCGGTGAGGGCGACCTGGGCGGCACCATGCGCCTGGGGTCGTACCCCGCGGTGCTGGCCGAGGGGACCCTGGTACGCGAGCTGTACGGCACCGATCGAGTCGCCGAGCGGCACCGTCATCGCTACGAGGTCAACAACGAGCATCGCGACCGCCTGCTCAAGGCCGGACTGGTCGTGTCGGGCACCTCGCCGGACGGCACGCTCGTCGAGTTCATCGAACTGCCGCGCGACGTGCACCCGTACTTCGTGGCGACGCAGGCACATCCGGAGCTGAAGTCTCGGCCCACCCGCGCGCATCCACTGTTCGCCGGGCTGATCGAGGCTGCGGTTCAGCGCCAGCAGGAGACGCGCCTGCCCGTCGACATCGAGCCCGCACCCACCTCCTGACGTCCAGGGTCAGGACGGCGCGGTGCCGGCCAGCTGCGCGAGCCGCTCGGCCATGGTGTCGAGCACGGACTGCTCGGGCAGCGGCAGATCGGCGAGCGCGCTGAGGTACAACCCGTCACCGACGAGCCGGACGATCTGCGCGGTGACGGGGTCGTCGATGCGCTCGGTCAGGATCTCCGCCCACCGGGCGAAGCAGTAGATGATCAGCCGCCGCGCCTCGGCGCTGGCGACGTCGTTGGTGCGCAACGCCGCGAGCAGCGACCAGAACAACGCGCGGTCCGGCGAACTGGGCAGCGAGGCACGCAGGTAGAACCCGACGACGTCGTCAGTGGTCGCAGCGCGCTCGAACTCCGCATCGGCTGCGTCGGCCAACCGCTGTGCCAGCCCGGTGATCAGCGCTTCCTTGGTGGGGAAGTGATAGAGCAGCCCGCCCTTGGAGACGTTCGCGGCAGCGGCCACCTTTTCGAGCGTGACGGCGGGCAGGCCTTGCTCGATGAGCAGCTGCTGGAGGGCGTCGAGAATGACGTCACGAGACGAGGGTCGCGGCACAGAAATCAGTGGCCTTCGTGAGGCGTTGGGCTTTACCGTCTGGACGGTACAGTTTACGCGAGGAGTCTCCATGCCTACGACATCGCCGTTGCGGCACCGTGCGCCGACCTCCCGGCGAGCCTGGGCCGCGCTCGCGGTGTTGTTGCTGCCGGTTCTGTTGATCTCGGTCGACTCGACCGTCCTGAGCTTCGCCGTGCCGCACCTCAGCGCGGACCTGGCGCCGACCGGGACCGAACTGCTGTGGATCGTCGACGTCTACGGCTTCATGATCGCCGGGCTACTGGTCACCATGGGGACCCTGGGTGACCGGATCGGACGCCGCCGGTTGCTGCTGATCGGCGCGGTGGCTTTCGGCGCGGCCTCGGCGATGGCGGCGTACGCGCCGTCGCCGGAGGTGCTCATCCTCGCGCGGGCCCTGCTCGGGGTGGCTGGAGCGACGCTCATGCCCTCGACATTGTCGCTGCTGCGCAACATCTTTCTCGACACGCGGCAGCGGACCCTGGCCATCGCGATCTGGGCGACGATGTTCTCCGTGGGCTCGGCGTTGGGGCCGGTGGTCGGCGGATGGCTACTGGGGCACTTCTGGTGGGGATCGGTCTTCCTGGTCAATCTGCCCGTGATGGCTCTGCTGCTCGTGCTGGCGCCTCTGCTGGTGCCGGAGTCGCGTGACCCGGAGCCGGGCCGCTACGACCTGGCCAGTGCCGGACTGTCCCTCGTGGCCATGCTGCTGGCGGTGTACGGCATCAAGAACCTGGTTGCGGGCGGGGTGGACCTTCTGTCGGCGGCCGCGTTGGTCGCCGGCGTCCTCGTCGGGTTCGTCTTCGTACGGCGCCAGCGCCGACTCACCGTCCCCCTACTCGACCTCGGCCTGTTCCGGCACCGGGCGTTCAGCGCGTCGACGGTGACCAACCTGCTGACCACGTTCGCGATCATCGGCGCGCTGTTCTTCATCACCCAGTACCTGCAGTTGGTGCTCGGGCTCGAGCCGATCGAGGCCGGCTTCGTGCTCGTGCCCGGGCTCGCCCTGGCCATCGTCACCGGACTGGGCGCGGTTCCGCTGATGCGGCGGGTCGCCACGGCGTGGCTGGTCTTCGCCAGCCTGCTGACCGTCGCCGCCGGGTATTCGCTCCTGACGCTCGTGGGCGCCGAGTCCGGCGTCCCCGTCGTGATGGTGGCGTTCGTGCTGATCGGCGGCGGTGTCGGGCTCGTGCAGACCATCACGAACAACCTGATCATGAACACGGTCGAGCCCGCCAAGGCGGGCGCGGCGGCGGCGGTGTCGGAGACGGCGTACGAGGTCGGCGGCGGTGCCGGTATCGCTGTGCTCGGCAGCGTGTTGGCCACTGTGTACGCCCGCACGTTGTCACCGGTGGACGGCATCGGCGACTCCGCGCTGGACCGCGCGGGCGAGACCATCGGGGGAGCCCAGGCGGTGGCTGGTGAGACCGGCGGCCCGGCCGGAGCAGCGCTGCTCCAGGTTGCGGGCGAGGCGTTCACCAGCGCGGTTCATGTGACGAGCATCATCGGGGCGGTGGTCGTGGCCGTGGCTGCCACGCAGATGCTCATCGTCCTGCGCCGCGCCGCGGTGCGGTGAGCACCGGTCGTAGGGTGGCGGTGTGACTGATCCCGTCGAAGACGTACCGGCGAGCTGGCCGGTCATCGCGTCGGCCACCACCTTCGACGGCGGCGTCGTCAGTGTTCGCAGCGACACCGTGCGCTCTCCCGTGGACGGCGCGGAGTTCGTCCGTGACGTCGTCGTCCATCCCGGCGCGGTGGCCGTCGTCGCCGTCGACGACCACGAACAGGTCCTGGTGGTCCGCCAGTACCGCCATCCGGTCCAGCTGCGGCCCCTGGAACTGCCCGCCGGGCTGCGCGACGTCGAAGGTGAGCCGGCGCACCGCACCGCCGAACGCGAGCTGTACGAGGAAGGTCACATCCGCGCCGCCACCTGGCGAGTCCTCGTCGATCTGTTGCCGTCACCGGGCATGACCGACGAGGCGATCCGGGTGTTCTTGGCCCGCGACATCACGACGGTGCCCACCGACGAGCGCTACAGCGGCCACCACGAGGAAGCGGACATGGGCGCCGCCTGGGTGCCGATGACGGAGCTGGTGGACGCCATCTTGGCCGGGCGGGTCCAGAACGCCACTCTGTGCGCTGGTGTGCTCGCGGCCTGGGCGGCGCGCAACGGCGCGGGCTATGCCGCGTTGCGAGCGCCGGATGCGGCGTGGCCGTCCGGCGACGGGGTGGCGCGACGCGGCTAGACTCACCCCGCCCGTCCGCCAGGGCGGGCACTCGACGTGATCGAGCCGAGGTCGAAGGGACGGACACGCGTGCTGGTCGGTATCCCGACGGAGGTCAAGAACAACGAGTTCCGCGTCGCCATCACACCTGCGGGCGTGCACGAGTTCGTCCGGCACGGGCACGACGTACTCGTCGAGGCCGGCGCCGGGCTCGGATCATCGATCCGCGACGAGGAGTATCGCGCTGCCGGTGCCCGCATCGTCGCCGAAGCCGCCGACGTGTGGGAAGCCGACCTGGTGTGCAAGGTGAAAGAGCCCGAACCCGACGAATACCACCTGATGCGCCGCGGCCAGGTGCTGTTCACTTACCTGCACCTGGCGGCGTCGAAGGAATGCACGCAGGCTCTGCTCGACGCCGGGGTCACCGCCGTGGCCTACGAGACGGTCGAGAGCGCGTCGGGACAGCTGCCCCTGCTCGCGCCGATGAGTGAGGTCGCCGGCCGGATGGCCACTCAGGTCGGCGCACATCTGCTGGAACGTGCTCGGGGCGGGCGGGGCATCCTGCTCGGCGGTGTGCCCGGCGTGAAGTCGGCGAAGGTCGTGATCATCGGTGCCGGGACCTCCGGGGTGAACTCGGCGATCATCGCGACCGGGATGCAGGCCGACGTGTGGATGCTGGACAAGAACGTGGCCCGGTTGCGCTACATCGACGAACTGTTCGGTGGCCGGGTCCAGACCATCGCATCGAACCTGTTCGAGGTGGAGAACGCCGTCGTCGACGCCGACCTCGTCATCGGCGCGGTGCTCGTGCCCGGCGCCAAGGCGCCGACGCTGGTGTCCGACGAGGTGGTGGCCAGGATGCGTGCGGGCAGTGTGCTGGTCGACATCGCCATCGATCAAGGCGGATGCTTCGAGAGCTCGCGCCCCACCACGCACGACGACCCGACGTTCGTCGTCCACGACTCGATCTTCTACTGTGTATCGAACATGCCCGGCGCCGTGCCGCACACCTCCACGTACGCGCTGACGAACGTCACCTTGCCGTACGCTCTGGAACTGGCTGACCAAGGCTGGCGCGCGGCCATGCGAGACGATGCCGCATTGGCCCGGGGCCTGAACACCCACGACGGTGCGCTGACGTACGCCCCGGTGGCCGAAGCACACGGCCTGGCGTCGATTCCGCTCGACGACGTGTTGGGCTGAGGCGGACGCCCACGGGCAGCCGCACGGACCGAGGAGCCGCGAGACGATGGACACGACCGGGACGGCCCTCGACGATGCCGTTCGACGGTATCTCGATCATCTGGCGGTCGAACGGGGCCTGGCCGCGAACACGCTCGCGTCGTACCGCCGTGACCTGCGCCGCTACGTGCGCTTCTTGATCGAGCGGGACCGGCTCTCGCCGGTGGACATCGACGCGGAGGACGTGAGCGCGTTCCTGCGTAGCTTGCGTGAAGGTGACGGTGAACGGCCCGGCCTGGTGGCCAGCTCCGCGGCGCGAACGCTGGTCGCGGTGCGCGGGCTGCACCGGTTTCTGCACCGCGAGGGTCTGTCGGCGGTCGATCCCGCCAGCGATGTCCGGCCGCCGACGCCACCGCGGCGGCTGCCGAAGGCCATCGCGTTGGCCGACATCGAGCGATTGCTCGGCGCCGCGTCGGCCGGCGACGACGCACGCGCCCTTCGCGACCGGGCGTTGCTGGAACTGTTGTACGGCTGCGGTGCGCGCATCTCCGAAGCAGTCGGCCTGGACTGCGACGACATCGACTCCGAGGCCGGCACCGTGCTGTTACGCGGCAAGGGGGGCAAGGACCGGATCGTGCCCATCGGCCGCTTCGCCCGTGAGGCCGTCGACGCCTATCTCGTCCGGGCCAGGCCGGGGCTGGTCGCCGCTGGAGCGGGGACACCGGCGTTGTTCCTCAACGCTCGCGGTGGCCGGTTGTCGCGGCAAAGTGCATGGTCGGTGCTGCGGGCGGCGGCGAAACGGGCGGGGCTGTCGACGACGGTGACTCCGCACACGCTGCGCCACTCGTTCGCCACGCACCTGTTGGAAGGCGGGGCTGACGTGCGTGTGGTGCAGGAACTGCTCGGGCATGCCTCGGTGACGACTACGCAGGTCTATACCCTGGTCACCGTCGACCGACTCCGTGAAGTCTACGCGGCTGCTCACCCGCGTGCCCGCAGCTCCGGCGCGTCGTAGCGCGGTAGGCTCACGTCCCAACGAAGCGCAGTAGGCCATCACGACCATCGAGGAGCTCTGACCGACGTGGCACCCTCGAAACCGGACGCCGCGGCGGGTGTGCTGCCGTTCGACTCCGAGCCTGAGCCGGACCTCGGGCCCACCCGTCGTCCCAAGGTCGACTTCGACGAGCCCGTCCCGCTCGACCGTCACGGCCCGGCACGGGTCGTGGCGATGTGCAATCAGAAGGGCGGCGTGGGCAAGACGACCACGACCATCAACCTGGGCGCGGCCTTGGCCGATTACGGCCGCAAGGTCCTCCTGGTCGACTTCGATCCGCAGGGAGCGTTGTCGGTGGGCCTCGGACTCGACGCTCACAACCTCGATCTGTCCATCTACAACGTGCTCATGGACACGTCGTTGAAGGCCGCGGACATCGTGCAGAAGACGCCGGTGGAGGGGATGGACCTGCTGCCGGCCAACATCGATCTGTCGGCCGCGGAGATCCAGCTGGTCACCGAGGTCGGCCGCGAGCAGGCGCTGGGGCGCATCCTCGCGCCCCTGGTCGACGAGTACGACGTGATGCTCATCGATTGTCAGCCGTCGCTGGGGTTGTTGACGGTCAACGCGCTCACCGCCGCCGACGGTGTGGTGGTGCCGCTGGAGTGCGAGTACTTCGCGCTGCGGGGCGTGGCGCTGCTCAAAGAGACCATCGAGAAGGTGCGCGACCGCCTCAACCCTCGCCTCGAGATCGAGGGCCTGCTCGCCACCATGTACGACTCGCGGACCGTGCACGGCCGCGAAGTGCTGGCCCGTCTGGTCGAGGCGTTCGGCGACCGGGTCTTCCACACGGTCGTGGGCCGCACGGTCCGGTTCCCCGAAACCACGGTGGCGGGGCTGCCCATCACGTCGTTCGCTCCGTCCTCACGGGGGGCCTCGGCATATCGGCAGCTCGCGCGGGAGGTGTTGGCGCGGTGGGAGCCGGCACGGCGTTGAGTGACCCGGCGCCGGCCGAGGCGGTCCTCACCGCGGAGCGTGACGACGAGTCCGTTCCGGCGTTCGAGGTGCACCTGGCCAACTTCGAAGGCCCGTTCGACCTGCTGCTGAGCCTGATCGCCAAGCACAAGCTCGACGTCACCGAGGTCGCGTTGTCGAAGGTGACCGACGAGTTCATCGCCTACATCTCCGCCGGGGCCCGCTCCGGCGAGGCGTGGAATCTGGACGAGACCAGCGAGTTCCTCGTCGTGGCGTCGACTCTGCTCGACCTGAAAGCAGCCCGGCTGTTGCCGCGGGGCGAGGTCGAGGACGAGGACGACCTGGCCCTGCTCGAGGCGCGCGACCTGCTGTTCGCGCGGTTGCTGCAGTACAAGGCGTTCAAAGAGATCGCCGGCGTGCTGTCCGAGCGGTTCGCTGCCGAGTCGCTACGGTTCCCGCGCGCGGTCGGCCTGGAAGAGCGCTTCGCCGGACTGCTGCCCGAGGTCGTCGTGGGGCTGGGGCCGCAGGAGTTGGCCCGGCTGGCCGCGAAGGTCCTGGCGCCCAAGCCGGTTCCGACCGTGGCCATCAACCATCTGCACCAACCGCGGGTGAGCGTGCGAGAGCAGGCGCTGGTGGTGGTCGACCGATTGCGCCGCTCGGGGGTGCTGACGTTTCGCGCCCTGGCCGCCGACTGCCCGTCGACGCTGCATGTGGTGGCGCGCTTCTTGTCGCTGCTGGAGCTCTACCGGGAACGGACGGTGGCCTTCGAGCAGATGCAGGCGCTGGGTGAGCTGACGGTGCGCTGGACGGGCGACGACGACGGCGAGCCAGGCGACGTCGGTGCCGAGTTCGACGATGAAATCACGCCGGAGGGGGAGCAGGCTTGATCGAGGACACCCTGTTCGACACGGGGCCGCCGTTGCGCGCGGCCGTCGAAGCGGTCCTGTTGGTCGCCGACGAGCCGGTCGACGACGTCACGTTGGCCCAGGTGCTGGAACGGCCGCGGCACGAGGTCGCCGACGTGCTCGAGGCATTGGCCGACGAGTACTCCGCATCCGGACGCGGTTTCGACCTGCGCCCCGTCGCCGGCGGATGGCGGTTCTACACCCGGCCGGAGTGCGCCTCGGTGGTCGAGCGATTCGTGCTCGACGGGCAGCAGGCGAAGTTGACGCAAGCCGCGCTGGAGACCCTGGCGGTCGTGGCCTACAAACAGCCGGTCAGCCGGGCGCGCATCTCGGCGGTGCGCGGCGTGAACTGCGACGGCGTCATGCGTACGCTGACCACTCGCGGCCTGGTCGAAGAAGCCGGGGTCGATCACGAGTCCGGTGCGACGCTGTATCGCACCACCTCGTACTTCCTCGAGCGGCTGGGCATGTCGTCGCTGGACGATCTGCCGCCGCTGGCGCCCTACCTGCCCGACGCCGACGGAGTCGACGACGATGTCGACACGGCGGCTCGGTGAGCCGGCGCCCGACCGAGCACAGGACGCAGGACGAATCATGACGAGGACCGGTGACGTGAACGAGCCTGAGCGCGGCGTGCGGCTCCAGAAGGTGCTGGCTTCTGCTGGCGTGGGCAGCCGCCGAGCCTGCGAGGAGCTGATCGCGGCCGGACGCGTCGAGGTGGACGGCCAGGTGGTGCGTACCCAGGGCGTACGCGTCGATCCTGCCAGCGTCGTCATCAAGGTCGACGGCATGCGAGTGACCACGGCGGAGTCCGGCAACGTCTACCTGGCGGTGAACAAGCCCGCCGGGGTGGTGAGCACCATGAACGACCCGCACGGCCGCAAGGATCTTCGTCGCTACACCGAAGGGCGGCGCCAGCGGTTGTTCCACGTAGGCCGTCTCGACACCGACACCGAAGGGCTGATCCTGCTCACCAATGACGGCGAGTTGGCGCATCGACTGGCCCACCCGAGTTACGAGGTCCTCAAGACCTACGTGGCCGAAGTGCCGGGGCCGGTGGCACCGGGGCTGGGCAAGCAGCTGCGGGCCGGCGTGGAACTCGAGGACGGCCCGGTGACGGTGCACTCGTTCCGGGTGGTCGAACGCGTCGGTACCAGGGTCATGGTCGAGGTCGTGCTGCACGAAGGGCGCAAACACGTGGTGCGCCGGCTCCTCGAGGCTGTCGGCCATCCGGTACGGCGGTTGGTGCGAACCCGGTTCGGTCCGGTCGCCCTGGGCGATCTGCGTCCGGACAACACCCGGGTGCTGCGCGCGGACGAGGTGGCCAAGTTGTACGACGCCGTCGGGCTGTAGCCGACCGGGCCACCATCGCGACGTCCGCGTGGGCCGAGCGGGTACGGTGCACTGTTGTGACTGTTCGTGCCGTACGTGGAGCCTCGCAGCTCGAAGTGGACGAAGCCGGGCATCTGTTGGAGCGCACCGCGGAGCTGATGCGCACCGTGCTCGAGCGCAACGAGCTCGAGCCGGACGACGTCATCAGCATCCTGCTCACCGCGACGCCCGACCTGCGCTCGGCGTTTCCGGCGACTGCGGTACGCGCCCTGGGGATCACCGACGTCCCGATGATGTGCGCGCAAGAGATCGACGTCGCCGGCGCCATGCCGCGGGTGGTGCGGTTGATGGCCCATGTGGAGACCACGCGCCCGCGCAGCCAGATCCGCCACGTCTACCTGCACGGCACCAGCGTCCTGCGCGACGACATCGCCGAGGAGGACTAGATGTCGGAGTGGGACGCTGCGGCCCCCGGTGCGGGGGCATCGGCGCTGTCCGGTGGTGTGCTCATCGTCGGAGCCGGGCTCGTGGGGGCCTCGCTGGGGCTGGCGCTGCGTCGCGCCGGGGTCGATGTCCGGTTGCGTGACGCCAACGCGGCCGTGGTCGACGAGGCGGTACGAGTCGGGGCCGGTCGGCCGGCGGTGGCCGACGAGCCGCCGGCGTCGCTGGCCGTGGCTGCGGTGCCGCCCGAAGCCGTCGGCGAAGTCGTCGCGGAGCTGCTGGACCACGGGGCTGCCGAGTACGTCACCGACGTCGCCAGCGTGAAATCCCTGCCGGCCGCCGATGTACGTGAGCGCGCCAAGGAGCCCGGCCGCTACGTCGGCAGCCACCCGATGGCCGGGCGTGAGGTCTCCGGACCGGGGGCGGCGTTGCCGGACCTGTTCGAGGGCAGGCCGTGGGTGCTGTGCCCGGACGACGGCACACACCAGCAGGCGGTGACGCGGGCCCTGGCCATGGCCCGGCTGGTGGGTGCGACACCGATGACGATGACGGCGGCCGATCACGATGCCGCGGTGGCGCTGGTGTCGCATTCGCCACACCTCGTGGCGGCGTTGGTGGCTGCCCGGTTCGTCGACGTTCCCGCGCACGAGGTCCGCCTGGCCGGGCCTGGCGTCACCGATGTCACGCGCATCGCCAGCGGTGATCCCGAGCTGTGGACGGAGATCCTCACGGCGAATGCTGCTGCCGTCGCTGATGTTCTGCGCGGTCTGCGCACCGACCTCGATCGCGTGCTCGATGCGCTGGACTCGCCGCCGACCGGCCGGACGGCGCTGCGCGAGGTGCTGCGCAGCGGTGTGGACGGACGCGCGCGCCTGCCCGGCAAGCGCGGTGGGGCGCACACCGAGTTCGCCACCGTCGTCGTGGTGGTCGACGACCGGCCCGGCCAGCTGGCGCGACTGTTCGCCGATGCCAGCGGAGCCGGGTTCAACGTCGAGGACGTGCGCATCGACCACAGCCCGGGCCAGCCGGTCGGGCTGGTGGAGCTCGACGTCCGTGTCGGCGTCGAGCACGAGCTTTCGGCGTTTCTGCGCGAACGAGGGTGGACGATCCACGGGTGACGCTCACCGTCGCGGCGAGTGGAAGCTACCCTTCTCGTCGTGGCAATTCCCTCCGCCGAACCGTCGCCGCACGCATCGTCGTCGGCACCGTCTGCGACCGGCCGGCAGCGTGACATGGTCATCGCCATCGATGGGCCGTCCGGTTCGGGCAAGTCGACGGTCGCCCGCCGGGTGGCCGAAAAACTGGGGCTGCGCTACCTCGATACCGGTGCGATGTACCGCGCCGTGACGTGGTGGCTACTGGAACAGGGCGTCGATCTGGCTGACCGCGACCGGGTCGCGGAACGCACGGCCCAGGTGCCGCTGGTCATGGGCATGGACCCGAAGAACCCGAACGTCCGGGTCGGCGAGGTCGACGTGACGAAGGTGATCCGCGAGAGCCGGATCTCCACCGCGGTCAGCGCGGTGGCGACGAACCTCGGCGTCCGCGCCGAGTTGGTCGCTCGCCAGCAGGAGATCGCGCGGGCCGGTGGCGTGGTCATCGAGGGCCGCGACATCACCACCGTGGTGGCACCCGACGCGCCGGTGCGCGTGCTCCTGACCGCCAGCGAGCAGGCGCGGCTGGCCAGGCGCGCGCTGGAGTTGCACGGCAGCGACGACGCAGCCGCAGTGGAGGCGACCCGTGACCAGGTGGTGCGCCGCGATGCGGACGATTCCACGGTGGCGCGGTTCACCGAGGCCGCCGATGGCGTCGATGTGGTCGACTCGTCGGATCTGACCCTCGACGAGACGGTCGACGCCGTCCTGGCCGTGGTGGAGCGGCGCACGGGGGCGCGGACGTGAGTGCCCCCGATGCCGAGGTGCCGACCAGCCGCGGTGCAGCGGCCGGGCGCATACTCGCGATCGGGTTGCTGCGAACGTTGTGGTCGGTACGGGTCGAAGGTGCTGCGAACGTCCCTGACGACGGCCCGGTGATCCTGGCGCCGAACCACACCGGATTCATCGACGCGCCGCTGCTGATGGCGAGCAGTCCACGTCCGGTTCATACGCTGGCCAAACGCGAACTTTTCCGGGGGCCGTTGGGGCTGCTGTTGCGCGCGGTCGGCCAGATTCCGCTCGACCGGGACGACCCGGGGCGTAGCTTGATCAAGGCCGGCATCGGCGTGCTCGACGAGGGACGAGTCCTGGTGGTCTTCCCGGAGGGGACCCGGGGCGCTGGCGACTTCAGCGAGTTGCGCACCGGGCTGGCGTGGTTCGCGCTGCGCTCGGGGGCGCCAGTGGTGCCGGTGGTGTTCAGCGGGACGGGGGCGCGAGGACGTACGCTGGGGGCGATGCCCGGCTTGCGGTCCAGGCTGGATGTGGTCTTCGGGAAGCCGGTGTATCTCCCTGCCGGTGGAGGACGCACTCGCGCGGCCCTGGACGCTGCGACCGAGCAGCTTCGCGAGGCCCTGGTGGCGCACTGGAAGGCTGTCGCGGCGTCCCGACCGGAGGAGTACCCAGGTGAGTGATCGAGTTCCTGCTGAGCAGGTCGACCCCGACATCGGCGAGTCCGTCGACGTCGGCGACGGTCCCGCTCCAGTGGTCGCCGTCGTGGGTCGCCCGAACGTCGGCAAATCGACGCTGGTGAACCGGATTCTCGGTCGTCGCGAAGCTGTCGTCGAGGACGTTCCCGGGGTGACTCGCGACCGGGTCGCCTATGACGCCGCCTGGGCCGGACGAGCGTTCACCCTGCTCGACACCGGCGGCTGGGATCCGGACGGGCAGGGTATGGCGGCGAGCATCACCGCGCAGGCCGAAGTGGCCGTGGCCGCGGCGGATGTCGTCATCTTCGTGGTGGACGCGACCGTCGGCGCCACCGATGCCGACGAAGCCGTCGTGCGGGTGCTGCGCCGCTCGGGCAAGCCGATCGTCCTGGTCGCGAACAAGGTCGACGGCCCCAGCGGAGAGCCCGATGCCGCAGCACTGTGGAATCTGGGTCTCGGCGAGCCGCACCCGGTCTCGGCCCTGCACGGGCGGGGGAGTGGTGATCTGCTGGACGCGGTCGTGGCGGCGCTGCCCGACGCGCCGGCCGAATCGTTCGGCGACGACGCCGACGGTCCCCGGCGGGTGGCGCTGGTGGGCAAACCCAACGTCGGTAAGTCCAGCCTGCTGAACCGACTCGCCGGTGAGAATCGGGTCGTCGTCGACGCCGTGGCCGGCACGACGGTCGATCCGATCGACGAGTTGATCGAGCTCGACGACCGGCCGTGGCGATTCGTCGACACCGCGGGCATCCGCCGGCGCGTGCACGAGGCGTCAGGAGCGGAGTACTTCGCCTCCCTGCGTACGGCCGCGGCGTTGGAACGCTGCGAGGTCGCCGTCGTCCTGATCGATGCCAGCGAGCCACTGACCGAACAGGACCTGCGCATCATCTCGATGGTCGAGGAGTCCGGCCGGGCTCTCGTACTGGCATACAACAAGTGGGACCTGCTCGACGACGAGCGCCGCGAGATGCTCGAGCGCGAGATCGATCGCCAACTCGTCCGGGTGACCTGGGCGCCGCGGGTGAACGTGTCGGCCCGGACCGGCTGGCATGTCGATCGCCTGGTTCGCGCGCTGGACGCCGCGCTCGAGGGTTGGTCCACACGGGTACCGACCTCGCGGCTGAACGCGTTTCTCGGCCAGCTCGTGGCGTCCCACCCGCACCCTGTTCGAGGCGGCAAGCAGCCACGCATCTTGTTTGCCACTCAAGCCGACACCCGCCCGCCGCGCTTCGTGCTGTTCACCACCGGGTTCCTCGAGTCGTCGTACCGCCGTTTCATCGAGCGCCGGCTGCGCGAGGAGTTCGGATTCGTGGGCACGCCCATCGAGGTGTCGATGAAGGTTCGCGAGCGGCGGTCGCGTTCCTGAGCATCACGCTCCTGGATTCTCGCTGATCGCGTCATCGCCTCGTCGGCACCGCACACGAGCACGAGCCGCCGACAGCAAGCGCGGGCACGAGCCCGCCGACACCGACCATCGGGTCGCAGTCACCTGTCGCGCCAGCATGGCTTCATCTGCCCGCACGTTCCCGGCGCGGTGATTCCTTCGTGCGTGTGCACGCATCCTGACCAGGGGTGCAGCTGCGGGCTCCACGTGCGGTTTGACGGTTCGCTGGCTATGTGGTTCATTAGTTGAGTAATGAACCGAGAAGCCGAAGGGGGTGCCGATGTTCGACGAGCGGAGCCCGATCTATCACCAGATCGCCGAGGCCATCAAGAACGACATCCTCAGCGGTGAACTCCAGGCCGAGGATCAGGTCATGTCGACCAACCAGTACGCGGCGCACTTCCGGATCAACCCCGCTACCGCGGCCAAGGGGTTTCAGCAGCTCGTCGACGAAGGCGTGCTCTACAAGAAGAGGGGGATCGGCATGTTCGTCAGCCCCGGTGCTCGCGCCGCCCTACTCGAGCAACGTCGGCAGCGATTCTTCGCCGACGTCGTCGAGCCGATGGTCGCCGAGGCGCGGGTCATCGGCATCCCGCTCGACGACGTCGTCGAGCGCATCACGGCAATGAAAGGCAGTGAGAACGTATGACCCTGGGAATCGACGTCCAGGGCCTGACCGTCCGGTACGGCGACGTGACCGCCATCGACGATCTCTCGGTGAGCCTGGCCGGCGGCAAGATCTATGGACTGCTCGGCCGGAACGGCTCGGGAAAGACCACGCTGATGTCGTCGATCGCGGCTTTCATGCGTGTGGAGCACGGGCAGGTGCTCGTCGGCGGACAACAGCCCTATGAGAACCCGGCCATCACCGAGCAGGTGTACCTCATCCGCGAAAGCGGTGACTTCGCCGACCAGGAGTCGGTCCGCGGACAATTGCGCCGGACGAAACGGTTCCGGCCGCAGTGGGACGGCGAGTTCGCCGAGCGGCTGCTCGAGCTGTTCCAGGTGCCGGATCGGCGGACGGTCTCGCGGCTCTCGCGTGGGCAACGGTCGGCTCTCGGCATCACGCTGGGTCTGGCAGCGCGGGCACCGGTGACGATGCTGGACGAGTCCTACCTCGGTATGGACGCGCCGACGCGCTACGCGTTCTACGACATCCTGCTCGAGGACTACATGCAGCACCCGCGCACGTTCATCATCTCCACGCACCTGATCGAGGAAGTCTCACGGCTGTTCGAAGAGGTCGTCATCCTCGACCGAGGCCGGCTGATCGCGCACGAAGAGACCGAGACGCTGCGTATGAAGGGCGCCGCCGTCACCGGCCCCGCCAGCGTCGTCGAGCGATTCACCGATGGCATGACGGTCCTGTCCGAACGGCGCCTCGGCGGAACCAAATCCGTCACCGTGCTGGGTGAGATGGGTGAGCGGCAACGTGACGTGGCGCAGGCGCACGGGCTGGAGTTGGAACCGGTCGGCCTACAGGACCTGTTCGTCCACCTGACCAAGGAGGGCCCGGCATGAGTGCACTGACCTATCGCAGGGCCGGACTCGTCACCCGCGACCAGACACGCGGGCTGTCGCTGTCGATGGTGATCTTCATCGGCGCGGTGGGCGTGGGCTTCCTCCTGGTCGCGCTGCTCATCGTCGCCATGGACGGCTTCGACGGCCCGGAAGCGAGAAGCGTGTGGGAAAACTCCGCGTACGCGACTCGGTACTATCCGCTGGCCCTCGGGATCATGCTCACGCCGGTCTACCTCGCCCTCGGCGTCGCCAACGGCGTGACCCGGCGGGCGTTCAGTCTCGGGGCCATGGGAACCGTGGTGGTCATCGCCGCGATCATGGCCGTGTTCGAAGCAGTCGGATACGCCCTCGAGAACGGCCTGTACCAGCTCGCGGGGCTCACCCAGGAACTGACGACACCGCATCTGTTCGATTCCGGGACCCAGGTCTGGATCTCCGTCCCCGAGGTCGGGATCACCGTCGCCGGCAACGTCGCCGCGGGCTTGCTGATCGGGACCACCTACTACCGCTGGGGCAGGCTGTGGCCGACGATCGCGCTGCCGCTCACGTTCGCGCCGGCGCTGGCTGTCGAAGCGCTGATGTCGGTCGGCTGGCCGGGTGGGCTGATGATCGACCTCTGGGGCATCGAGCGTCGGCCCTTGTGGCTGGTCATCCCGACGTCGTTACTGGTGATCGCCCTGACGTTCGCAGCTACGCACGTTCTCGTCCGCACGACGGCAGTTCATCCGCAGGCTTAGGAAGCAGAGAGGAATCCACGTCATGCCGATCATCGAGGTCGCCAACCTGCACAAGCGTTATGGCGACGTCGTCGCCGTCGACGACGTGTCGTTCGAGGTCGAGGAAGGTGAGATCTTCGGCATCCTCGGCCCCAACGGCGCGGGCAAGACCACCACCGTCGAGAGCATCGTCGGGATGCGTCAACCAGATGGCGGGACCATCCGCGTCTTGGGCCTGGACCCGCGACGCGACCGGGCCGAGTTGCGCCGCCGGGTGGGCGTGCAACTCCAGGAGAGCGAGCTGCCCGAGAAGATCACCGTCGCCGAAGCGCTCGACCTGTATGCGTCGTTCTATGCCGATCCCGCGGATCCACGCGCGCTGCTGGACGAGTTGGGTATCGCCGACAAGGCCGACGCCCGGTTCGACAAGCTGTCCGGTGGGCAGAAGCAGCGTCTGTCGATCGCGCTGGCGCTGGTCGGCAAGCCTACGATCGCCGTCCTGGACGAGCTCACCACCGGCCTCGATCCGCGGGCGCGCCGCGACACCTGGCAACTGGTCGAGGACGTGCGAGCCCGCGGGGTCACCATCATCCTCGTCACACACTTCATGGACGAAGCCGAGCGGCTGTGCGACCGCCTCGCCGTGATCGACTCCGGCCGGGTGGTCGCCGTCGACAGCCCGGCCGGCCTGGTCGACCGGGTCACCGACGAGCAACGCATCGTGTTCCTGCCGTCCCGGCCGATCGACGTGGGCGTGCTCGCTGATCTTCCCGACGTCAACGACGTGGACCGCAGCGGCCAGCACCTCGTCGTCACCGGGACCGGCAACGTCCTGCACTCGCTGGTCACCACCCTCGCGGCCCAGGACGTGATCGCTACCGAGCTGCGGTTGGACCGGGCCAACCTCGAAGACGCCTTCGTCTCTCTGACCGGCAAGGCGTTCGACTCCGCGACCACCGCGGCCTGATCCGCGCAAGGAGAATCTCATGTCTGCACTGACCAAGATCACCACCGTCGAGGCGCGGCTGTTCTTCCGCGAACCCACGGCAGCGATCATGACCTTCGCGCTCCCGATCGGGCTGCTCGTGGTCTTCGGCTCGATCGGCATGGGGGAGGACGCCGAGTCCGGCGGTAACGCGATCTCGGACGGGTTCTTGCCGGTCATGGCGCTCTCGCTGTCCGCGGCGATGCTGGGGTTCAGCGTCTTGCCGACCGTCCTGGCGGCCTATCGAGAAAAGGGTGTGTTGCGACGGCTGTCGGTGACGCCGGTCAATCCGGTGAACGTGCTGTCCGCGCAGCTGCTGATCAATCTGGCGGCTGCCACCATCGCGGCCATCGTGGTGCTGGTGCTGGCGGCGAGCGCGTACGACCTGGGCACCCCCGGCCAGGTGGCGGGCTTCGTACTGACCTTCGTGTTGATGACCGCGGCGATCTTCGCCATCGGTCTGCTGGTCGCCGCACTCGCTCCCACGAGCCGGTCGGCGACCTCCATCGGGATGCTGCTGTTCTTCCCCAGCATGTTCTTCGCCGGCGTCTGGACCCCCGGGGACCTCATGCCCGAATGGGCTCGCCCGATCCGCGACGTCAGCCCCATGGGCGCCGGCATGGAGGCGATGCAAGATGCGTGGGACGGCGCCTGGCCGGGCACGGTGAACCTCGTCGCCTTGGTCGTCGTCGCGGCCATTGCCGGTCTTGCGTCCGCCCGGCTGTTCCGCTGGGAGTGATCACCCCCTCGGGTTGTCCTGGGCTCGGGCGGCCCGTGTATGCTTCCTCAGGCAGCACGGGCTGTGGCGCAGCTTGGTAGCGCACTTGACTGGGGGTCAAGGGGTCGCAGGTTCAAATCCTGTCAGCCCGACGTAAAAGCCCTGGTGAGACGGTACATCTCACCGGGGCTTCGTCATGTTCTGGGCGCGCATCACAGTCGCCTGGCGGTGGGGTCGCTGCGCCCGGCTTGCTTGCGTTGTCCGGCGGCCGAGAGGAACGCGTTGGCCTGCTCGGCGGCGGAGACGAGGTGGCGGTCTGCGGGGTGCGGTCTGCGGGGTGTAGACAGCCGCGGTGGGATTCATCGAGGCGTGCCCGAGGATGTCTTGGACATGCAGCGGGCGCCAAGGAGCACCACTCCAGCGACGCGGAGCGTGTCCCGATCGAGCGCGGGAGTCTGCCCGCGGTTCGAAGGTGCTGGCGATGCGACACGCACGGTATGTCTCTGAGATGATGTAAAGATTACAAACTCTGACACCTCGTCAAGTTTCGCCCTTCGCTAGTACGGTACGAGCATGGACACTCGGGCGACCCGGCGGCCGCGTCGCTCCGACGCCCAGCGCAGCATCGACGCGATCGTCAGTGCTGCCCGCAGCCTGCTCCGCGACCGGCCCGACGCCAGCATCGAAGAGATCGCCGCGGCCGCTGGCGTTACGCGGCAAACCGTCTACGCACACTTTTCCTCACGCGACCGACTGGTCGCGGAGATCGTCAACGCCGAACGGGCCGAAGGCCTGGCGGCCGTCGAGGCAGCCAGCCTCGACGCCATGCCCCCCGTTGAGGCGTTGCGACGGTTTCTCCAGATCAGTTGGGAGATCGTCGACCGATGCCCGCTCGCGCTCGAGCCGGTGTACGCGAAGACTCCCGGCCCCGATGGCGGCGACGCCCATCAGATGGTGGCACATCACCTCGAACGAATCGTCCGGCGCGGCCAGCGATCCGGTGACTTCGATCGTGCCATGCCCGCGGACTGGCTCACCGAGGCCATCTTCGGACTCGGCCACACGGCCGCGGAACAAGCGGCCGCCGGACGTCACGCGATCCACGAGGCTGCGCGCCTGCTGGAGAGCAGCGCGCTGCGGCTCCTCGGCGCCACCGCCGAGCCTCGCCCCGCCCCGCAAGACCCTTGACGCGCTGTCAAAGTTGAAATAACTTTGACAGCGTGTCCAAGAAAAGCGGGCCAACCTACGGCATCGACGCGGCACCACTGCCCGCCCTTCTCGGTGCCGCTGGCCTCGCTGCCGCGGTAGGCGGTGTCAGGCGGCGATCGGCCCGGCTCGGTTTGGTCAGCGCAGCACTTCTGAGCATGACCGGCATCTATCTGCACACGACACTTCGGGGGAAGTTCCGGGTTTGGGAGCGGGAGCTGGACCGGCTCGGCCTGCGCGGCGACGAGCAGTTGCTGGACATGGGGTGTGGCCGCGGAGCGGTGCTGATCGCCGCCGCGCAACACCTGCCATCAGGTCGCGCCGTCGGGATCGATCTGTGGACTGTGGACCAGAGCGGCAACAGTCCGCAGGCAACGCTCGCCAACGCTGCCAAGGCCGGGGTCGCCGATCGGGTCGAGGTCCGAACCGGTGACTTGAGCTCGCTACCTTTTGCCGACCAAAGCTTCGATGTCGTGACCGCTGCCGCGGCGATCCACAACCTCCGGTCGCCAGGACTCCGCCTTCGCGCAGTCGACGAGGCGATGCGAGTGCTGCGCCCCGGAGGACAGTTACTCATCGCCGACCCCTGGCCGTTCAATCGGCGATACGCATCCCACCTCGGCCAAGGCACCGTGCATCGGCTCGGGCCCAGCTATTGGTACGGCGTCCCGCTGCTCGCCGTCACGTCGCTGCACGTGACCAAGGCCAACTGAGCCCATGATCCGAGGCCCGGAATCACGCGGATTGTGGGCTCGTCGGCGCCGAGGCCACCCCAGGTCGGTGGGGTACCGGTGGTCGCTCCGCAGCCGGAGATTCACCGCCTCGAACGGATTCGACGACACGTGCTGGCTCACTACGAGCTTTCGCGACCAGGACTGAGTCTTGGATCATCAACGTGATGTGATGACCCGAAAACGGAGAGGGGACCATGGTGGAGACCGCATGGCCCGGTGACCCCCAGCACGCGTGGAGCAAGGTCGACGATGCCGGCTCCAACCTCTGGGTCCCGAGTCCCGATGATCTCCCGAGGTGGGACTCACCGCAGGCGCTCAACCGCGCTTACGTGATCGTGCCGGTGTCGTGGCAACGAGCCACTCTGGTCATGGTCGCGTTGTTCCTGGCCGTCCTCGCCGTCATCGTCGTCGGGCCGAATTTCGATTGGAGTTCCTATGGTCCCGTCCGGCGAGTCCTGGCCGTGCTTCTGGCGGTCATCGTGGTCGGGGGCTTGCTCACCTCGATCGTGCAGTACGTCCGAATGGAAGTTCGCTGGCGGCGGTTGCGGCCGGAGACGTTGGAGCGAATGGCGACGAAACTGGCGGGCGACCGCATCCCGATCTGGGGGCTTTTCGTCGGCAGGATCCGGCTCGGCGACAGGATGTCCGGCCCGAACGACGCTCCGGACGACATCCAGTTCATGTTCGATCTGCGGGCGCCGCGCGAGACGCTTCAGCGGCAGCGAGCCGTGGCGACCGCGTGGGTCGAGGCCGTGGCCGAGGCGTCGAGCACGAACGTGCCGAAAGAACTCGGCGCAGCGTTCGGCCGGCGGTCATCCGTTCATTGCGCCGACGTGTTCGGAGAGCAGATGCGCGGAGTATGGATGTGGCGCAAGGGCAGCATCCTGCCTCGTGAAGTGCTCGGCTTGGCGCTGACGGATCCCCGCGAGGCCGGTCAGTTCACCGACGAGGACGTGGTGTTCATCCGCCGAACGCCCCGTGAACTCCGGCGGCGCTCACGGATCGCCAAGCCCTGAGAAGCGGGCCTGACGACATCGAAAACCCCGTTGGCGCAGGCCAACGGGGTTTCGTGGATGACGACCACAACCGGTAACCGTTCAGGTCGGGCTCACCAGACAGGCTTCAGTGTGGCCGGTTCGCCTTGCCGTCGAGCCAGAGTGTGTCGGACTCGTCGCGATGCGATCCGGTGGTACCGACGTGCTTACTGTCGATCTTCGGGCCTTCTTTGATCACGTGCACCATGGCCATGCCGTGCCCGCGGCCGAGCCCGTAGTCCTCTTTGAGCCAGTCGAGGATGACGCCGGCCTTGACGTCGGGGGAGTCGTAGCCTCGACTCTTGGCGATGTCGAGGAGTCGGCGCGGGGTGAGCCCGGTCTTGTCTTCGATGGCGTCGAGGTATGCCTGGAACGACATCCTGCCGTCCTTTCGTCCGGTTTTGATCGAGTGTACGGTACTGTTCAGTACCCACGTGCGTGCGCCTGACTGAGGAGCTGGATGAGCGCGGCAAGATCGGCGCAGAAGCGTGAACTGATCCTCGAACGCGCACTCGACGTGTTCGTCGCCTGTGGTTACAAAGGCACCACGACCGATCAGCTCGCGGCAGCGGCGTCAGTGTCGAAACAGACGCTGTACAAGGAGTTCGGCGACAAGGAGGGTGTCTTCACGGCGCTCATCCAGTTCGCCTGCGATCGCGTCGGCGATCCCTTCGCGCCGCTGACCGAGCAGATGCACAGCATCTCCTCGGCCGAGGAGGCGCTCGATCTGCTGGCGACGCAGTTCACGAGGTCCATCATGTCGCCGCGCGTGCAGCAGCTGCGGCGGCTGGTGATCGCCGAGGCCGTCCGGTTCCCGCCCCTCGGGCTCCTGTACTGGGAAAGTGGCTTTTTGCCGGTCCTGGACTCGGTTGCGCGTTGCCTGTCCATCCTCGATGAACGAGCGCTGCTGGACATCCCGGACGCTCGACTGGCGGCCCGACACTTCGCCGGGATGCTGCTGTGGATTCCCAGCAACCAGACGATGTTCGCTGTGTCGATGCCGCTGGACGAAACAGAGCTTGCCGAGTCCATCGCCGCCGGCAGCAAGGTCTTCCTTCGCGCCTACCGCAGGGAGCCAACCGGCTGATCCGGTCCTGCCCTTATGACATGGTCGAGTGCGCAGTGTGAACGAGGGAGCTGAAATGACCGCGATGACACCGGACAAGGTGCTGGCCGAATTGAACGCGCTCGCCGAGCCGAAGGTGTTTGCGGTCAACCAGAAGCATGGCGACGATCACGCGGTGAACCTCGGCAAGCTGCGTGCCCTGGCGAAAGAGCTGAAGACGCAGCACGAACTCGGCCGTCGGCTTTGGGAGACCGGCGATTCCGCCGCGCGGCTCCTGGCCATCCTGATCTGTCGGCCCAAGGCGTTCGAGGCGGAGGAGCTGGACGCCATGCTGCGTCAGGCCCGAACCCCCAAGGTGCACGACTGGCTGGTCAACTACGTGGTGAAGAAGAGCTCGCACGCCGAAGGGCTGCGCTTAGCCTGGCTCGCCGACCCCGACCCCGTTGTGGCCAGCGCCGGCTGGGCCTTGACGACCGAGCGCGTGGTCAAGAATCCCGCCGACCTCGACCTCGCCGGGCTGCTCGACCGCATCGAAGCAGAGATGAAGGACGCGCCGGATCGCTTGCAGTGGGCGATGAACGAATGCTTGGGCCACATCGGCATCGAGCACGCCGAGCACCGAGCTCGCGCCATCGACATCGGCGAACGGCTGGAAGTGCTCAAGGATTACCCGACGCCCCCGAACTGCACGTCGCCGTACGCGCCCACGTGGATCACCGAGATGGTGAACCGTCAGGCCGCACGACGCGGTTGAGGCGCAGCCGGCTCAGCCTTTGACCACGCCGAGCGGAACCAGCCGGGCCACCTTGCGAGCGAGCCCGGTCCGTTCTGTGACGTCGATGACTGCGTCGATGTCCTTGTAGGCGTCGGGTTTCTCCTCGGCGAGTCCCCGCCATGAGGTCCCTCGTACTTCGATGCCCTGAGCCTCGAGCTCAGTTTGCAGAGAGCGTCCGCTGGTGCCCCGGGCCGCCTGTTGGCGGCTTTGCACCCGTCCGGCTCCATGGGCGGCGGAGCCGAACGCCGGGTTGTCGGGCACGCCGGCGAGTACGTAGGACGCGGTCCCCATCGTGCCCGGGATCAGCACCGGCTGGCCCACGGGGGCGAGATCATCGGGCAGATCCGGGTGGTGTGGCGGCAACGACCGAGTGGCGCCTTTGCGGTGCACACACAGCGTCCGTTCGTGCCCGTCGACGTCGTGGACCTCGACCTTGGCGAGGTTGTGCGAGACGTCGTAGACCAGGTCCAAGGTCGTGGCCGCCTCGGCTTCGAAAACCTCGCGCGCGGCCTGGGCCAGCAGCTGGCGGTTCGCCCGTGCGAAATTGGCGGCTGCGTACATCGCCGCCAAGTACGCCTCGCCTTCGGGCGAACGAACCGGGGTGCAGGCGAGTTGCCGGTCCGGGACGACGATGCCGTACTGC
Organism: Haloactinopolyspora sp.; assembly: GCF_027324685.1. Lineage (NCBI taxonomy): Bacteria > Bacillati > Actinomycetota > Actinomycetes > Jiangellales > Jiangellaceae > Haloactinopolyspora > Haloactinopolyspora sp. The sequence goes on along the minus strand of NZ_DAHVSH010000048.1, from coordinate 23,281 downwards.
GCCATGGCCTTGTCCATCTTGCGGACGTGGTCACTGCACACCTGGTGCCCCAGGCCGCGCGAACCACTGTGGATCATCACGCAGACCGCGCCGTGATCGAGGCCCATGGCCGCAGCGGCTTGCGCATCGAAGATCTCGTCGACGGCCTGGATCTCCAGAAAGTGGTTCCCCGAGCCCAGGCTGCCGACCTGATCGAGTCCACGTTCGATCGCACGATCACTCACCGCCGACCAGTCGGCGCCGGCCAACTCGCCACGGTCCTCGCACCGGTCCAAGTCGCGTGGGACGCCGTGTCCTTGTTCCACCGCATAACGTGAACCGGCTTCGAGCACGCGACGCAGCGTGGCTCGATCCGGCAGGGGCCAGATCCCTTTGGTGCCCATGCCGCGTGGAATGGCCGTGTCCAGCCGATCCATCACGGCGCCGCGCCGGCCGGAGAACTCTGTCCGGTCGAGGTCACGGGCCACCAGCAGGCGTACGCCGCACGAGATGTCGAAGCCGACGCCTCCGGGGGAGATGACGCCGGCATCGTCGACGTCGGTGGCGGCCACTCCGCCGATGGGGAAGCCGTAGCCCCAGTGCACGTCGGGCATCGCGAAGGAAGCCCGCACGATGCCCGGCAGTTCTGCGACGTTCGCGACCTGGACCAGCGCTGCGTCGTCAGCCTCTCCGGGCAGCAACGACGGGGATGCGAAGACGATCCCCGGCACCCTCATCGCACCTTCTCGGGGAATCCGATATCTGTTCGGAGCCTCTTCGACGATCTTCATGGATTTCTCGACTCGCTGCTCGCCATCTCCTGCTCACACCCGTATACCCAACCGCGTCGGCATGTACCGCGCGTGCCCCATCTTCGCCGAGTCGGAAGCCTCGTTGTGCGAGGCTGGAGAAGTGCTGGTCGCGCATGCGCAGCGTGGAGGGCGAGGGAGACCGATCGTGGCCGAGCGATCCGCTGGTTATCGAACCGTGCCGCACACCGCCGATGTCCGGGTGGAGGCGTGGGCACCGTCGCGGGAAGAGTGCATCGCTCAGGCGGTGCTGGGCGCTGTGAACGGTTTTCTGGACACCTCCGCGGCTCGCCCCGTGCGTACCCACCACTGCCAACTGCGCGGGGACACCGATGAAGACCTCCTCGTCGCTGTGGTCGACGAGGTCATCTTCCGTCTCGACACCGACAACGAAGCACCAATCGCCGTCGACCTGACCCCGACGGACGCGGGGCTCGACGCTCGGATGACGATGTGCAACGCGGCGGAGGTTCCGCAGATCGGGGCGATCCCCAAAGCGGTGTCGTTGCACGAGCTGCTGATCGATGCAGGCCCAGATGGCTGGCGATGCTCCATCACCGTCGACGTGTGACTCTTGCGGGTGACGCTGTCGATGTTCGCGCGTCCTTGCGCGCCCGATCCGCGCGTAAAGTTCTGCGCCATGGGCGATGAACCGGCTCGACATGATGATCCGGCCGCGTCGCGGGCGTTGGAACGGATATCTGACGCCGATCGCGAGCGTGCCACGGAGTTCGTCCAGGCTGCGCTGAGCCATGGGCAGATCGGCCTCGACGAGATCGACGAACGCCTCGGTGCGGTCATGGCGGCGCGGACCCGCGGCGATCTCGAAGCGGCGTTGATCCACCTGCCCGGGGCCGCCGCCGTCCTGGCTCCGTCTCCGCCCGTGCCAGCGACCATCCGCCCCGGTGAGCCGGTGACGATCACCGGCGCACACACGAAGATCGAGCGGGCCGGCCGATGGGCCGTACCGGACCACCTCGTCGTCACGTTGCGGCACTCGTCGCTGGTGCTCGACTTGATGGAGGCGGACCTGCCGGGACCGGCGATCCGCATCGATGTCGATCTCACGCACAGCCGCTTTCGCCTGATCGTCCCAGACGACATCCAGCTCGAGACCACCGGCCTCGAGCAGCACGGGTCGACAGTGGGTGTGGAAGCGGCTCGCGGTACATCGCCTCGTGCCGTCGTCGTCTTGACCGGCCGGCTCCACTGGAGCAAGGTGGCCGCCGACGCGCCCGGCTGGCGTCGGCGCCGTGCGCTGCGCAAAGCCAAGCGCTCGTGATCTTGTGCGGTGTGTCAGCTCACCGGGGCTCTCGAGCTCTGCTGGTGTCCAGGACGAGTGCCTCGCGGCGTTGGTGGACGGTGAGGTAGCGCAGGCCGTGGTCCCCGGCGCTGACCTGGCGCCGAGAACGGCGCGGCAGCCACAGCAGCACGCCGGGGGTGAGGTCGATCGTGTGGAGTTCGGTGACCAGCCGGCCACTGCCGGCCAGGACATGAACGAGCACGTCCAGGTCGGGTCCGGCGTGAGAGTCGATGGTTCCGCCCGGTGGCAGCGCGATGATGTTGGAGTCCAGATCGCGCTCGCGGATCTGCAGTTTCCACGCCGCACCGGTCACGTCGGCGGTCGCCGGGTCAGCGGTGATCGTCGTGGTGTCGACCAGGACGCGCGGCAGGGGAGTGCTGGCCAGCTTCGTGATCTTGATCCGCCAGTTGCGCGGTTCACGGGTGAGATACTCCCAGCCGTAGCTGGCGGGGTGATCGGCTTCGAACTCTTCACGCAGATGCTGCGGGTCGTGGTCGTTGACGAGCACGAACGCACCATTGACCGGCAGGGCGGCATAGGTCGCGAAGATCGTGGGGTGCTTGTCCGGCTTGCGCATACCGCGCACATCCAGTTCGTGAACTTCCTGAGTGTTCGCGGTCTCCGGTGGCATCACGATGCTCCCGCCTCTCGAGTTTTCACAACTTGGATTCATGTAAACTCTAGGCCATGGCGTCCATGCTCGGCCCGGCACGTCGTCGACACCCCGGACGTCGTGACTGGACGGCGAGCCTTCGGGAGAGAACCGGATGACCAAACGTGCGACGCCCCGACGCCCGGCAGCACGTCGTACCCAAGTGCTCCGACTTCTCCGTGCGGCGAACCAGCCGTTGGGCATCACCGAGATCGCCGAGCGACTCGGCATCCACGCCAACACGGCTCGCTTTCATCTTCAGACGCTCGTCGACAACGGCCAAGTCGAAAGCATGACGGTCGAGCGCGGTGCGCCGGGCCGTCCTCCGCAGTTGTTCAGGGCCGCGCGCCGGATGGACCCGATGGGGCCTCGGCACTATCGCGTGTTGGCCGAGATCCTCACCAGCACCTTGGCCGACGATCCTGATCCGAGCGAGCGGGCCACCGAGGCCGGGCGCGGCTGGGGACGGCTGCAAGCTTCGGCCGACGTCGTCGACAGCGACGGCGGCGACGACCGATCGGTGCAGCTGCTGATCGGGATGCTCGACGAGCTGGGGTTCGCTCCCGACGAGAGCGACGACCCTCGGCGTCGGGAGATCGGGCTTCGGAACTGCCCGTTCCTTGAGCTCGCAGCAGACCACGCCGACGTCGTGTGTCCCGTCCATCTGGGCTTGATGCGGGGGGCGATGGAGGCTTGGGGTTCGACGGTCACGGTGGACCGGCTCGAGGCGTTTGCCGAACCCGACCTGTGCCGGGTCCACCTGAGCGCAGCTCCTCGACGCGATGCCGCGCTGCGTCCGCGATCATCAGGCCTGGCCGGTTCAGACAGCGAGGAAGGCGCCGAGTACCACCAGTGCGAGGCTGAGCAGGCCGAGTAGCGCACGCAAGCCGGCGGCAGCTCGCGAGCCTCGTCGCACCTGCTCTGCCACCTCTTCGTCGTCGGGTGACTCCAGTAGCCGCCGGCGCAGTCGCGTCATCCGTCGGGCCTGGACCACCGCGACGGCGAAGCTCACCAGCAACACCACGGCGATGGTCACCGTCGCGATGAGTAGGCCGTCCCACGGCAGGTCACGAGCCAGCACCCCACCGGTCACCAAGGCGATGATCAGAGCGGGCAGGCCGACCCAGAAGTAGGCGCGACCCAGGGAGCGAAAGAACGCAACCCGTACGGCCGGGTCGAGAGTTGCCGAGGCGGTCCGGGCGACGACGACGATCGCGCTGTAGCCACCCACCCAGATGCTCGTGGCCACGATGAACACAGCCAGCACCATTGCCTCAGCTGTAGCGGACACGGTCACGTTCTCCTCTCGGCTCGGAACCGGCGCAGTTTACACAAGTATGACTTGTATTAATTGGCTACAGGTCGTAGCTCGAGGCTTTGCGGCGGGCGCCTGGTCAGGCATGGAGAACGGCAAGGATGCGTGCAGCCACTCATTGGCACTCATTCGTCGCCACTTTCAACCTACCGCGGACGGGGGGCCTTGCGGCAAGGCCCCCCCAATGGCGCACAGTTGTCCGACACGGCTACCACCTGCGGAATCAACGCGGTCGGGCAGCTGAACCGGTGCCCGGGGACGGGACCGGTACGCCACGTGAATGGGGATTCATGATCGACGTTGTCGTCGCCGGCGGCGGGCCGACCGGCACGATGCTCGCCAGCGAGTTGCGCTTGCACGGCGTGAACGTGCTCGTACTGGAGAAGGAGCCGGAACCGACCAAGCAGGTCCGATCGCTGGGCTTGCACGTACGCAGCATCGAGGTGATGGACCAGCGCGGAATGCTGGAGCACTTCCTCGCGCACGGCCAGCAGTACCCACTCACCAGTCACTTCGCCGGCATCACGAAACCGATGCCGGACCGGCTGGACACGTCACACCCGTACATCCTCGGCATTCCGCAGACCACCACTGAGCGACTGCTGACCCAGCGCGCGGTCGAACTCGGCGCCGACATCCGGCGCGGCCGCGAGGTGGTCGGGCTGAGCCAGGACGAGCACGGCGTGACCACCCACCTGGCTGATGGTGCACGGCTACGTTCGCGCTACCTCGTCGGCTGTGACGGCGGACGCAGCACGGTGCGCAAACTGCTCGGCGTCGAGTTTCCGGGCGAGCCGGCCGGCACCGAGTGGCTCCTCGGGGAGATGGAGGCCACGGCGTCGCCGGAAACGCTGGCCGCTGTGACGGCCGAAGTCCGGCAGACCCACCAGGGGTTCGGCGCCGGGCCGTCGGGGGACGGGCTGTATCGGGTCGTCGTCCCGGCGGCCGGCGTGGCCGAGGACCGCTCGGCTCCACCGAGTCTCGACGAACTGAAACAGCAACTGAAGGTGTTCGCGGGCACCGACTTCGGTGTGCACTCACCGCGCTGGCTGTCGCGTTTCGGCGACGCCACGAGGCAAGCCGAGCGCTATCGCGTGGGCCGGGTGCTGCTGGCCGGCGATGCCGCCCACGTTCATGCGCCGCTGGGTGGACAAGGTCTCAATCTCGGCATCCAAGACGCTTTCAACCTCGGCTGGAAATTGAGCGCCGCGGTCGGCGGCTGGGCGCCGGACGGGCTACTGGACAGCTACCACGCCGAACGACACCCGGTGGGCGCTGATGTGCTGAACAACACCCGTGCTCAGAGCGAGCTGCTGTCCAACGAGCCCGGACCTCGGGCCGTGCGCCGTCTGCTGGCCGAGTTGATGGACTTCGATGACGTGACTCGGCACGTGATCGAGAAGATCGTCGCCATCGCGATCCGATACGACGTCGGAGACGGACACGACCTGCTCGGCCGGCGCTTGCGGGACGTGAAGCTGACCCGTGGCCGACTGTACGAACTGATGCACGGCGGGCGCGGGCTCCTGCTGGACCAAACCGGCGCACTGTCGGTGACAGGCTGGGCGCAACGCGTCGACCACGTCGTCGACTCCAGCGCGGAGCTGGATGTACCCGCCGTACTGATACGCCCGGACGGCCACGTCGTCTGGGCCGGTGATGATCAGGCGGATCTCGTGTCTCACATGTCGAGGTGGTTCGGTGCCGCGACCGGCTGACGACGTGCGGCCGGAGGGCGCTTCAGCGCGTGGATGGGACCGTCAGCAGGTAGTCGTCAGCGTCGTCGGACCATTCGAGGCGAATGACACCGGTGGTGTCGGCGGCGCGGCAGAACTGCAGGAAGCTTCGATACCCGAGGGTTTTCTCGCTGAAGCCGGGCCGTACGCGCCGGATCTGGTTCTTGAGCCCGGACAGAGCCGCGCGGCCGTTCTTGTCGATCAGGTCCGCGACGACCGAGCGGAGCAGGTTGAAGGCGTCCTCCTGCCCCCCGAGCTCAGGCAGCAGCACTTCCGGGTCGCCTTTGGTGGGGCCTTCGGCGAGCTCGACGACACGACGTTCGGCCAGATGACGCAGTAGCTCACCGAAGGCACGGAAGCCGTAATCGGCTTCGTTGAACGTCGGGTCCTTCCGCAGCAGGGTGCGTTTCAGCGTGGACGCGGTGACCTGGCCCCCCGTGCGCTGGAGTCCGGAGACGGTCTGCGCGACCAGCACAGCCAGGTCGTCGAGATCCAGGGATTGCTGGGTGTCTGCGGCGTCGTCGTCGGCCGGCACCGCAACGTCCGGCTCGGCCGGTCGCGGTGGTGCGGCCGGCCGACGCTGCCGAGCCCGGTTCTTCGGCCGTCCCGGTTCGATGCCTTCGAGGTCGTCGTAGTAGAGGAACTCGTCGCATGCCGGCGGGAGCATGGCCGACGTCGAGTCCCGGATTCCCACTCCGATCACGCTTTTGTTCAACTCGCGCAGCTTGTAGACCAGCGGGGTGAAATCGCTGTCGCCGGTGCAGATGACGAAGATCGACACGTAGTCGCGGACGAAGGCGAGCTCCACGGCGTCCACGGCCATCTTGATGTCCGCGGCATTCTTGCGCGAGGCGCCCATCCGCTGCGGCATCTCGATCAGTTCGACATGCGACCGGGTGAGCATGCGGCGGTCCTCGTCGAAATACGACCAATCGGCATAGGCTCGCCGAACGACGACGCGGCCGCGTTCGGCCAGGGCATCGCCGATCGGGCGCACATCGAAGTCGATGCCACCGAGGTGCTCGCGAGCACCGATGGCGAGGTTCTCGTAGTCCAGGAACAGCGCGATGCGATCTTCGTCATCCACTCTGGCAGGCTACGCCGCCGTCCGCCCGCCCGGGCCGAGATGACCTCTCCGTGTCCGCTCCGCGGCGGCAGGAAACCCCGGTGCAGCTCTATGGCTGGTCGATTTTGGGCGCTATGACGCCCAAAACCCGCCAGTCATGGTGTGTCCGGCCCCCGCCGTATCGTGTGCTGCCCGAGGTGACCCGAGCGTCCGGGGGGCGAGATGAGTGAAGAATCGTGGCACGAAGCGAGGTTGATTCCCACGTCAGGAATCAACGGGGCTGAAGAACAAGAACGTCGAGCGACGTCAGCACTGCTGGCTGTCATGTCGGCCGTCCGCGAGTTCGGGCGCGCCCTGACGAAACCGTACGGAGCGCCGGCCGGCAAGATCGAGACCTATATCGAGGTTCCATTCACCGTCGGTGATACGAGGCTCTACCCGGACGGGCTGATCCGGGTGTGTCGAGGGCGGACCGTTTGGACGGCATTGATCGAAGTCAAGACCGGCTCTAATCCGCTGAAGAGCGACCAGCTGGAGAACTATCTCGATATCGCTCGTGATCAGCGCTTCGACGCAGTGATCACGGTCTCCAACGAGATACCCGCGATCGCCGGGCAGCACCCCACCGCCGTCGACCGGCGAAAGCTTCGCAAGGTGGCGCTCCATCATCTGTCGTGGACCAGGGTTCTGACCGAGGCGGTCATGCAGAAGGAGTTTCGCGGAGTCGCGGATCCTGATCAGGCTTGGATCCTTGGCGAGTTGATCCGTTATCTGGAACACCCCAAGTCTGGCGCGATGGAGTTCGACGACATGAGCGACAGTTGGGTTGACGTGCGTGATGCCGTCAGAGCAGGAACGCTGCGAGCTACTGACCCTGGGGTCGCGGAGGTCGCCTCGCGCTTCGATGCGTTATTGCGATTCGCGAGCCTGCGCCTGGGGCGACAACTGGGAACTGAGGTGACGCCGTTTCTGTCGCGCCGTGAACTCACCGAACCCCACACGCGAACGCAGACGTTGATATCGAGCCTCGTCGAGGACGGACGGCTTGCTGGCGCCATTCGGGTTCCCGACACGGTCGGCCACCTCAACGTGCTGGTTGACCTGCGCGCAAAGGACGTCACATGTTTCGTCGACGTTGACGCCCCACGGGAGGGCAGGGCCACCACACGCGTCAACTGGCTCGTTCGACAGCTGAAGAACGCACCGGATGGGCTGCGCGTCGAAGCGTTCGTGGCCCGTGGCCGGGGAGCCAGTACGGCCGGACTTCTGCGCGACATCCGGGAGGACGCTTCGGTCCTGGTCGCGGACCGGTCGAAGGAGATCCGATCGTTCAGGGTCGCTTGTACGTCCGCCGTCGGTGGAAAGCGGGGCCGGGGGCGTGGCGCGTTCATCGACTCGATCCTGAACGCGACGGATGAGTTCTACGCCGAGGTGCTGCAGAATCTCAAGGCCTGGTCCGCTGCGCCACCCCGGGTTCGACAGACTGAGGCCGAGATGGTGGCCGCGGAAACCGCTGCGGCACCGGACGTTGCGTCCACGGCTTTGTCGTCGCAGGATGAGGAGGCGTTGGCGTCGACCGGCTGAGCGGCCCTGCCGCGAGGTGGGCACTCAGGCGGGCGGGGCCGGGGTGAGGACGAAGACCGGGATCGAGCGCGAGGTCTTTCGCTGGTACGCGTCATAGTCCGGCCAGGTGGCCACGGCGCGCTCCCACCACAGCGCACGCTCGTCCCCGTGGACCTCGCGCGCGATGTACTCCTTCTTCTCCGGCCCGTCCTGCAACGCGACGCGCGGGTTGGCGACGAGGTTGTGGTACCAGGCGGGGTGCTTCGGGGCGCCGCCCAAGGAGGCCACGACGGCGTACTCCCCGTCGTGCTCCACCCGCATCAGCGGAGTCTTGCGCACCTTGCCGGTCCTGGCGCCGACCGACGTCAGCACGACGACCGGACGGTCGCGTAGTGTCGTCGCGCGTGAGCCTCCGGAGGTTTCGTAGGTCTCGGCCTGGTTGCGGGCCCATTCGGACGGGCTGGGTTCGTAATCTCCGTGTAACGGCATGCCAGAGCCAACCACGTGCGCAGCAGTCGCATTCCGAGCCCGGACCCCGCGTTCATGCCACCGCCACGAACGTGCCCAAACCGATCAGTACGAGGCCGCTGCCGGCACGTTGACCGACCTGCCAGCGAACATTCGTCGCGAGCCGGACGCGGAACCGGGACGCGGCCAGCGCCACGATCACGTCCGCGGTGAGCGCTACGACGACGACCACCAGGCCGAGCATGCTGAGTACCGCCGCGGGAGCGGCGCGATCAGGGTGGACGAAGTGGGGCAGCAGCGCCATGAAGTACAGCGCCGTCTTCGGGTTGAGTGTCTCCACCATGATGCCCTGAACCAACGGGGATCCAGCGAAGCCGCTCGGCGCGCTCGCGGTGCCCCCGGTGAGCGCCTGCTCGACTCCACGGCAGGTCCGGAGCGCCTGCACGCCCAGGACGACCAGATACGCCGCCCCGGCGTAGGTGAGCGCGGCGAACGCGACCGGCGATGTTGCCAGCAGGGTCGACAACCCCACCGCCGCGGCAAGGACATGGGCGAGGGTTCCGATCGCGTTACCCAGAGCTGACTCGATGCCGACCCGCCGTCCATCGTGCACACTTCGTGCAAGGACGTACATCATCGCCGGCCCCGGAGTGAAGGCGAACACCGTGGCCGTTCCGAGAAAGATCAGCCATTCATTCGATACTGGCACCGTCGCTTACCCCCGTAGTGCGTCAACCAGTGCGGCGATCCGCTCGTGTGGATCGCGTGGCCGATCCTGACCGGAGGTCCTTGCTCCGCACTTTCTTCGTGGTTTCTCAGCCCGCGGACGGCGTACTCCGGCACGGAGCCGGAGTGTGAACCGGGTACCTTGGTTCGAACATGCGGGGGCGAACAGCGGAATCACCGGAGGGCGGGTTGTGGACGTAGAAGAGACGGCGGTGCAGACCGACCGGGTATTCACCGTCCCGAACATCTTGTCGTTCCTCCGGCTGCTGGGCGTGCCGCTGTTCCTGTGGCTCGTGCTCGTCCGGGAAGCTGACACGTTGGCGATCGTGGTCCTGGCCGTGTCGGGCTTCACCGACTACCTCGACGGCAAGCTCGCCCGGCGTTGGAACCAGATCAGCCGGGTGGGCCAGTTGCTCGACCCACTCGCCGACCGGCTCTACATCCTCACCACGATCGTCGCGCTGACACTGCGCGAGATCATCCCGCTGTGGTTCGCGATCTTGCTGGTCGCCCGAGACGTCGTCATGCTGGGCGTCGTCGCGGTGGTGAAGGCCCGCCACGGCATCACCGGGCTCCCGGTGCATTTCCTGGGCAAGTCCGCGACGTTCTGCTTGCTCTATGCGTTCCCGCTGCTGCTGTGGGGCGATGCCGACGGCACCGTGGCGATGCTGGCTCGCGTGTTCGGCTGGGCCTTCGCCATCTGGGGCGTGACGTTGTACTGGTGGGCCGCTGCACTCTACGTGATGCAGGCGCGGCGCCTTGCTGGGACGAGCGGATGACAACGTGGCCACAGTGGGAGTGGTCTGCACCGCCGAGCCGATCGGTCGTGCGAGCATAGGGTTGTGGTGACTCTGCAGCATCCTCGAGCTCGTCCGCCGCAGCGGCCGGACGAGTCGATGTCGCTGCTCAATGACTTGTTCGCCAAGCCCTTGGAACCGGGTTACGAGGAAGTCGCCGCTCGCGAGCGGGCGGCTGGAGTCGACACGTCAGCCGCGGGCCGGCGGCGCTTCTCGCCGATTCTCATCGTCGGCGCTGCCGCGCTTGGTCTGCTGCTGACGATCGCCGCCTTGCAAGTGCAGAACAACGCCGCTGTGGTGTCGTCGGAGCGGCAGGGCCTGATCGACCGGATCCGGGCCGAGGACGAGCGGGTCAGCCGGTTGCAGGACAACGTCGAGACTTTGGAGTCCGAGATCAGCGGGCTCGAGGCGTCGCTGCTGGAGAACTCCGCGGCAGGCCGACAATTGCGCGCCGAGGTGGAGCAACTCCAGGCCCGGGCCGGCAGCATCGCGGTGACCGGACCGGGGGTCGTCATCACCATCGACGACGCCGACCCCGAGAGCTTCGACAATCCGGAACTCGCCGCCGTCCAAGACATCGATCTCCAGCAGGTCGTCAACGGGCTGTGGGCGGCCGGGGCCGAAGCCATCAGTATCAATGGTCAGCGCATCACCAGCCTGACCGCCATTCGACAGGTCGACAACATCGTGAAGATCAACTACCGTCCGACTCAATCACCCTTCGAGGTCACCGCGATCGGCGACACACGGTCGTTGCCCAGCGAGTTCGGTGACGGTCCCGGTGGGCAGTGGCTCCGCCACTTCGATTTGCAGTTCGACGTCCGTTCCGAGGAGTCGTTGGAAATCCCAGCAGGTAATACGTCACTGCTCCACGCACAGCCGGGGGAGGCCAGGTGATTCCGCTCCTCGGGCTGGTGCTGGGCGTGCTGGCGGGCTTCATCTTCGACGTGTCTGTCCCGCTCGAGCTTCAGCCGTACCTACCCATCGCCATCGTCGCGGCGCTCGACGCCGTCTTCGGTGGGGTGCGCGCGGTCATGGAGGGCATCTTCAACGACAAGGTCTTCGTGGTGTCCTTCATCGCCAACGTCCTCATCGCCGCGTTCATCGTGTTCCTGGGCGACCAGCTCGGCGTCGGCTCGCAGCTGTCCACCGCGGTCATCGTCGTGCTCGGCATCCGCATCTTCACCAACGTCGCGACCATCAGGCGGCACGTGTTCCATGCCTGAACCGAGCGAGCCCCGGGCCGACACCACGTCGGGTGGTCAGTCGCGCCGCTTCACTCCGGCTGCGCCCTCGGGGTTGCGGCGGCTGTGGCGGGCGCTGAGCAAACGACCTGACGCCGGGCACATCGGCGTCGGCCTGTTGGTGGGGCTGCTGGGGTTCGCGGCTGTGGTGCAGGTCCGCGTCGACCAGGACGACGCCCTGGCCAATGCGCGTCGTGACGATCTCGTTCAGATCCTCGACGGGCTGCGGCGCCAGTCCGAGCGGTTGGACGACCAGGTCGCCGAGCTCGAAGCCGACCGACGCGACCTCGTCAGTGGCGCCAACACCGAGGCCGAGGCGCTGGCGCAGGCCCAGGAACGTGCCCGCACCACCGGCATCCTGGCCGGAACCGCCCCGGCGACCGGCCCCGGTATCATCATGACCATCACCGATCCCGATCGACGGGTGAGTTCGGTGCTCATGTACCGGGCGATCTTGGAGCTGCGCGACGCGGGCGCCGAAGCCATCCAGATCACCGGAGAGGGCAACGACTCCGCGGTTCGTGTGGTTCTTGACACATATTTCCTCGGACCTGAGGACGGCGCGATGATCATCGGCGGTGAGAAAGTGGAGCCGCCGTACACCATCGTGGCCATCGGTGACCCCGGCGTGCTGTCCGGCGCCATGTCGTTCACCCAGGGGGTGGTGGCGAGTATCGAGGATCAAAACGCTGACGCGACGGTCACCGAGTACAACGAGCTGACCATCGACGTGTTGCATGAGCCGGAGGAGCCTCAGTACGCTCACCCGGCGCCGGAGGACGAGGACGATTGACCGGCAATCCACCCGAACGAGCTGAATCTCACCTGATTCACCCGGACCGGCCACGCGCGCCGTGGAGGAGGCAGATCCGTTGTATCCCGACGACCTGAGGTACACCCCGGAACACGAGTGGGTGCGCAACCCCGGCGAGGAGGAAGGCAGCGTCCGCATCGGCATCACGAACTTCGCTCAGGAGCAGTTGGGCGACATCGTGTATGTGCAGCTTCCGGCCGTCGGTGACGAGCTCACCGCCGGCGACGTCTGCGGCGAGCTCGAATCCACCAAGAGCGTCAGTGAGCTCTACGCGCCCGTCACCGGGTCCGTGGTCGCTCGCAACGACGAGCTCGATGCCGCGCCGGAGCAGGTCAACGCCGACCCGTACGGCGCCGGCTGGATGTTCGAGGTGGTTCCCGCTGACGAGTCCGCTCTGGAGCAGCTCCTGACCGCCGACGAGTACCGGTCCCAGGTCGAGGGGTGAGTGCCGTGTAAACGGTCGGTCGTGCCGGTGATTTGACGCGGTTGACCCGCTACCGCACCGGCCCTAGGTTGCCAGCATCCGTAAACTCTCAGGCGAAGGTCGAGGGTCGCCACGACTCTCGAGAACGCCGACGACTCGAGCCACGGGCAGCCGTGGCGGGAGGCCATGCCGATGCCGTTCTGCACTCAGTGCGGTCACCACAACCCGACCGATGCGAAATTCTGCTCCCAATGCGGAACAGCGCTGGTCACCGCCGCCGCGCCCGCGGAACCCGCTGGCGACGCGACGAGCACCATGGCGATGGTCCGCGAAGAGCCCGAACGCGCCGAGCGCGAAGACGGCGGCGATCTCGCGACCGCCGATCAGGCTGCCGTCGACGCGCTGCCCGCCGGCAGTGCCCTGCTCGTGGTGCTGCGTGGCCCCAACGCCGGTAGTCGCTTCCTGCTGGACACCGACGTGGTGAGCGCTGGGCGACACCCCGAGTCCGACATCTTCCTCGACGACGTGACCGTCTCGCGCCGCCACGCGGAGTTCCGCAGGCAGGCCAACGGATTCGTCGTGGCCGATGTCGGCAGCTTGAACGGCACCTACGTCAACCGCGACCGGATCGACGAAGTCGCGCTCAACAACGGCGACGAAGTCCAGATCGGCAAGTACCGACTGGTCTACTACTCAAGCCAGCTGGGATTCGGGGGCGGGCCGAGGTGAGGCCGCCCGAAGCACGCTCCAACGCTGAGGGCGGGACAAGCGTGCCCGAAGCACGCTCCAACGCTGAGGCCGAGAATGGGATTGCCTGACGCTCGCGCCTCCGGCGAGCCCGCAGCCACCGGGCTGCGGGCACCGCAGACGATGAGTATCGGCGAGGTGCTGGGCCAGCTGCGTCCCGATTTCCCCGACGTCAGCATCTCCAAGATCCGCTTCCTCGAGACCGAGGGGCTGGTGGAGCCGCAGCGGTCGCCGTCGGGGTATCGGCGGTTCACCGACGACGACGTCGCGCGGCTGCGCTACATCCTCACGGTGCAGCGCGACCACTATCTGCCGCTGCGCGTGATCAAGGAACAGCTCGAGCAGCTCGACCGCGGCATGGAGCTGGTGACCGATGGCGGCACGGTCACGCCGTACACGGTGGCCGCACCGAAGAAGGCCGACGCGAACGAGGTGCTGCTGTCGCGCGCGTCGTTGATCGAAGCGGCTGCGATCAGCGCGGAGTTGCTCGACGAGCTCGAGTCCTACGGGCTGGTCACGCCGCTGCGCAAGAACACCTACGACGCCGAGGCTCTGTTCGTGGCGCGCACCGTGGGCGAACTGGCGGAGTACGGCCTGCAACCGCGGCACTTGCGAGCGGTGCGTACCGCTGCCGAACGCGAAGTCGACCTCGTCGGGCAGGTCGTCGCGCCGCTGTTGAAACAGCGCGGCACCGATTCGCGGGCCCGTGCCGAGGAGACTGCCGGGCAGGTGGCGCGGCTGACGATGCGGTTGCACGCGGCCCTGGTCGAGGCCGGCGTTCGGCGTATCGGCTCACCCTGAGACCGTCCCATTGACGCGCCGCCGCGCCGTCGGCTGAGCAGTTTCGCCGAATCGACCCCGCCTGAGTCTCTCGTTCACAGGCGCACGCGGGGGTAGTGTGGAACACGTGCATGAGCTTGACGTCGTGGGTGTACGAGTAGAGATGCCCTCCAACCAGCCGATCGTCCTCCTGCGCGAGGTGGGCGGGCAGCGCTACCTGCCCATCTACATCGGCGCGGTCGAAGCCACCGCCATCGCCTTCGCTCAGCAGGGCGTCGTGCCGCCGCGTCCGATGACGCATGACCTGTTCAAGGATGTCCTTGACGCCATCGGCGTCACCATCGAGCAGGTCCGCATCACCGAGGTTCGCGACAACACCTACTACGCCGAGTTGGTGCTGTCCGGTGGACTCGAAGTGAGCTCGCGCCCGTCGGACTCCATTGCCTTGGCGCTGCGGACCGGCACGCCCATCTTCGCCTCCGATCCGTTGCTCGACGAGGCCGGAGTGGTGATGGCCGAGTTCGACACCGAAGAGGAGGAGGACGAGGACGAAGTGGCTCGGTTCCGCGAGTTCCTCGAACAGGTGACGCCGGAGGATTTCAGCTGATCACCGCGGCGTGATCGTCTAGAGCTGAAGTCGAGCTTGAGACTTGCCGCGTGTTGCGTTGACCCCCGACGGGGGTGGGCCTAACGTCACTGTTGTCACACTCGTGGTTATCGAGGCACGTACGCCGCCACGGCGGGACGCCAGAGATCGACGATGAAGGGGTCGGCGTGAGCGCAGACAGTACATCCGGGACAGGTACGGCGGGCGGTTCCGGTCACTCGGCTCGTGCCGGCAGTGGCGCCGCCGATCGCCTGGCCCGGCAAGGCCTCTTGTTCGAAGGGGTCGTCGACACCGTCCCCGAAGACGTGGGATACCGCGGCCC
Organism: Haloactinopolyspora sp.; assembly: GCF_027324685.1. Classification (NCBI taxonomy): domain Bacteria; kingdom Bacillati; phylum Actinomycetota; class Actinomycetes; order Jiangellales; family Jiangellaceae; genus Haloactinopolyspora; species Haloactinopolyspora sp. The sequence continues at coordinate 7,929 of NZ_DAHVSH010000048.1, read as the reverse complement.
GACCGCGTGCAATGCCGCCGGCATCACCTACCGTCAGCTCGATTACTGGGCCAGGACCGGCCTGGTCGAGCCGACCGTGCGTAATGCGTCGGGGTCGGGCAGCCAGCGACTGTACTCCTTCCGCGACATCCTGGTGTTGAAGATCGTGAAGCGCCTGCTCGACACCGGCGTCTCGCTCCAGCAGATCCGCCAGGCGGTGCAGCATCTGCGCGATCGCGGGGTGGAGGAACTGGCCGGTATCACCCTGATGAGCGACGGCGCCAGTGTGTACGAATGCACCTCGGCCGACGAGGTCGTCGATCTCGTCCAGGGCGGTCAGGGTGTGTTCGGTATCGCCGTCGGCCGGGTGTGGCGCGAGATCCAAGGCAGCCTGCACGAACTGCCGGCCGAGCGTCCGGGCGAGCCGCCGGCCGAGCATCCCGGCGATCAACTCGCCGCCCGCCGCAAGGCGCGCGCCGCCGGCGCCTGAGGGTCGCCCGGGCGGTACTGCGCCGCGCGACCTGTGGGTAGCGTCGTCGTATGACGAAGTTGACCATCGACGAATCAGGTGAGTTCCAGCGGGCGCCGAGCCGGTTCGATGCGCGGATCACTGCTGACGGTAGTTCCGGCTGGCCGGTGGAACCGGGCCGATACCGCCTGGTGGTGAGTCTGGCTTGTCCGTGGGCCAGTCGGGTGGTGATCGTGCGGCGCCTGCTCGGACTCGAAGACGTGTTGTCGCTGGCCGTCGCCGACCCGATCCAGGACGAACGCAGTTGGCGGTTCACGCTCGATCCCGACGGTCGCGACCCGGTGCTCGGTATCGAGTTCCTCGCTGAGGCCTATCAGGCCGCCGACCCGGGTTACGACGGCGGCGTGAGTGTGCCGGCCATCGTCGACGTCCCGTCCGGTGCCGTGGTCACCAACGACTACCAGCAGATGACGCTCGACCTGAGTACCGAATGGCGCGCCTATCACCGCGATGGAGCCCCGGACTTGTATCCCGAGCGGTGGCGCGACGAGATCGACGAGATCAACGACCGGGTGTTCCACGACGTGAACAACGGTGTGTACCGGGCGGGTTTCGCGGCGTCTCAGGCGGCCTACGAGGCGGCCTACGAAGGCCTGTTCGCCCGGCTCGACGAGTTGACCGAGCACTTGAGCACGCGTCGCTACCTGGTGGGTGACCACATCACCGAGGCAGACATCCGCCTGTTCACCACCCTGGTGCGCTTCGACCCCGTGTACCACGGGCACTTCAAGTGCAACCGAGAGAAGCTCAGCGAGAATCCGGTCCTGTGGGCTTATGCCCGTGACCTCTACCAGACCCCGGGATTCGCCGGCACGGTCAACTTCGACCACATCAAGCGCCACTACTACCAGGTGCTTCACCAACTCAACCCGTCGCGGATCGTGCCGGCCGGCCCGGACTTGTCCGGGTGGTCGCAGCCGCACGGACGCGAAGCACTGGGTGGCACGCCATTCGGTGTGGGAACCCCGCCGCCGGTGACCGCGGCGATCACGTGATCGTGCCCGAATCCGGGGTGACGCGGACGACACCGTAGGCCCGCTTCGGGTTATGCTGAGATCGAGCCGTCGAATCTGGCCGGGAGAGTCCTCGTACGCAGGTATGGGGCGCCGAAGGGGCAAATCCCCGTCAACCTCTCAGGCATCAAGGACCGGTCAGCCGAGGCCGCTCTGGAGCCGCCCAACGGTGGGTGACGACAGAGGGGGAGCACTCGCACCTAGACCGAGGAGCTCCGTCTATGTTCCAGCCGTTGTCCCAGACCTCCAGCGAGGCACCGTTCGTCGAGCGTCATATCGGCCCGCGCGACGACGAGATCGCCAAGATGCTCGACGCCGTGGGCTACGAGTCGCTCGACGCGCTGACCGACGCGGCGGTGCCACAAGCGATCCGGACCATCGACGACTTGGATCTGCCGGCTGCGAGCACGGAGATCGAAGCTCTGGGGGAGCTGCGTGAGCTCGCGCGCCGTAACCAGCGCCGCACGCAGATGATCGGCTTGGGGTACTACGACACCGTCACCCCCGCGGTGGTGCTGCGCCGGGTGCTCGAAAGCCCCGCCTGGTACACCGCCTACACGCCGTACCAGCCGGAGATCTCGCAGGGCCGCCTCGAGGCGCTGCTGAACTTCCAGACGATGGTCTCCGACCTCGCCGGGTTGCCGACGGCCAATGCGAGCCTGCTCGACGAAGCCACGGCCGCGGCCGAGGCCATGACGCTGATGCGCCGGTCGGTGCGTGGTGAGCACGGCGTCCTGGTGGTGGATGACGACTGCCTGCCGCAGACCATCGCCGTCATCCGGACGAGGGCTGAGCCTCTCGGCATCACGGTACGGGTGGCCGACCTGAGCGACGGACTACCGGACGGTGAGTTGTTCGGCGTCGTCGTGCAGTACCCGGGGGCGTCCGGGCAGGTTCGCGACCTGCGGGGCGTCATCGAGGCGGCGCACGAGCGCGGCGCGCTCGCCACGGTGGCCGCGGATCTGCTGGCCTTGACGCTGCTGAGGTCGCCGGGAGAGCTCGGCGCCGACGTCGTGGTCGGCTCGTCGCAGCGGTTCGGCGTTCCGCTGGGCTACGGCGGCCCTCATGCCGGATTCATGGCGGTACGTACCGGCCTCGAGCGCGCCTTGCCGGGCCGGCTGGTGGGGGTGTCGAAGGACGCCGACGGCGCGCCCGCCTACCGCCTCGCGCTGCAGACTCGTGAGCAGCACATCCGCCGCGAGAAGGCGACGTCGAACATCTGCACCGCTCAGGTGCTCCTCGCGGTCGTCGCGTCGATGTATGCCGTCTGGCACGGCCCGGACGGGTTGCGCGAGATCGCCACGCGGGTACACCGGCAGGCCTCCGGCCTGGCCGCGGAGCTTCGGGCCGGAGGCGTCGAGGTCGTCCACGACGCCTTCTTCGACACCGTCCTGGCGCGGGTGCCTGACCGCGCGGAGGCCGTGGTCGCAGCAGCCGCCGAGCTCGGCATCAACCTCGGGCTGGCCGACGGCGACACCGTACGCATCGCCTGCGACGAGGTGACGACCGAGACCGACCTGCATCGAGTGCTCTCGGCGTTCGGCGTCAACACGCAGACCCCGGTCGCTGGCCCGGACGTGATCCCCGCCGACCTGCGACGCACCAGCGCGTACTTGACGCACCCGGTGTTCAACTCGCACCGCTCCGAGACGTCCATGCTGCGCTACCTGCGGCGACTGTCCGACAAGGACTACGCACTCGACCGCGGCATGATCCCGCTGGGCTCGTGCACCATGAAGCTCAACGCCGCCACCGAGATGGAGCCCATCACGTGGCCGGGCTTCGCGAACATCCATCCGTTCGCGCCGGTGGAGCAAGCCGAGGGCTACCTCGAGCTGATTCGCCAGCTCGAGGCTTGGCTGGCGACCATCACCGGTTACGACGCGGTGTCGATTCAGCCGAACGCCGGTTCGCAGGGCGAGCTGGCGGGTCTGCTCGCCATTCGTGCCTACCACCGGGCCAACGGCGACGATCAGCGCGAGGTGTGCATCATCCCGTCCAGCGCGCACGGCACCAACGCAGCTTCGGCGGTCATGGCCGGGATGCGGGTCGTCGTGGTGGCCGCCGCCGACGACGGCACCGTCGACCTCGACGACTTGCGCGCCAAGATCGACAAGCATGGTGAGCAACTGGCGGCGATCATGGTCACCTACCCGTCCACCCACGGTGTCTACGAGGAAGGGATCACTGAGATCGCCCGCCTCGTGCACGAGGCCGGTGGCCAGGTGTATGTCGACGGCGCCAACCTCAACGCTCTGGTGGGTCTGGCCAAGCCCGGTGAGTTCGGCGCCGACGTCAGCCATCTGAACCTGCACAAGACGTTCTGCATCCCGCACGGCGGCGGCGGTCCGGGCGTCGGCCCGATCGGTGTGCGCGCTCACCTGGCGCCGTACCTGCCCAACCACCCGATGCTGCCCGAGGCAGGCCCGACAAGCGGGGTGGGGCCGATCTCGGCCGCGCCGTTCGGGTCGGCGTCCATCCTGCCGATCCCGTGGGCCTACATCCGGATGATGGGCCCGGACGGGCTGAAGCTGGCGACGCAGACCGCTGTGCTGGCAGCGAACTACGTCGCCGCCCGGCTGGGCGGGCACTTCCCGGTGTTGTACTCCGGCCGCAACGGCCTGGTGGCGCACGAATGCATCATCGACCTGCGGCCGTTGACGAAGGCCAGCGGCATCACCGTGGACGACGTCGCCAAGCGCCTCATCGACTACGGCTTCCACGCGCCGACGATGTCGTTCCCCGTCGCCGGCACGCTGATGATCGAGCCGACGGAATCCGAGGACAAAGCCGAGCTGGACCGGTTCTGCGACGCGATGATCGCGATTCGTGCCGAGGCGGACAAGGTCGTCGCCGGTGAGTGGCCGGCCGACGACAACCCGCTGGTGAACGCGCCGCACACGGCCGAGTCGCTGGTCCGTGCGTGGGAGCATCCCTACGATCGCGAAACCGCCGTGTACCCGGCGCGCTCGGTCCGCGCTGACAAGTACTGGCCGCCGGTGGCGCGGATCGACGGTGCCTACGGCGATCGTCACCTGGTCTGCTCGTGCCCCTCCCCGGAGGCCTTCGAGTCCTGACATGATCGAATGATCATGTTCACTTGGCATTTGCCTGCCGCACCACCTATGCACGGGTGGTGCGGCAGCACAACGCCTCGTGGTGCGACGGTGCGGCACGATCCCGGCTGGGCCTAGGGGAGAACCCCGACCAAAGTCGATGGCAGATTCCGACTTCGGTGGCATGTGCCGGTGTCGGAGCCCGCGTATCGTCAGTGGTGACATCGGCTGGGACGGAAGGCACGCACGGCATGAGCGATGCAATACTCGAGACGGCGCGCGACATCATGGGATCGCCGTGGGTGTATGCGATCTTGTTCGCCATCGCCGCCATCGACGCCTTCTTCCCGGCTGTCCCCAGCGAGAGTCTCGTCATCACCGCGGGTGTGTTCGCCGCCAGCGGCGAGCCGAACCTCCTCTTCGTGATCTTGGCCGGAGCCGCCGGGGCCTTCGTGGGCGACCACATCTCGTACGCCATCGGGCGGACGGCCGGCACCCGGTTCCGCCATCGTCTCGAGCGCGGCAAGCGCGCGGGCGCCAGTTTCGGCTGGGCGGCGCGGATGCTCGAGCAGCGAGGCGGTCTCATCCTCGTGGTCGCGCGCTACATCCCCGGCGGGCGGACGGCGGTGACGCTGACCGCCGGAACGGTCGAATACCCGCTGCGCAAGTTCTCGAGCTTCGACGCCATCGCGGCGCTGTCCTGGGGCACCTACTCCGGCATGATCGGCTACCTGGGCGGCAAGGCGTTCGAGGAGAATCCGCTGCTGGGACTGGCGGTCGGTCTCGGGGTGGCGCTGAGCATCACCGGCATCGTGGAGCTGACCCGGCACCAGGTCGCCAAGCGGCGCCGAGAGTCGACGCCGTCGGAAGGCCATCCCGAAGAGCTGGTCTGACCGGTCTCAGGCGGTGATCACCCTGCCGGAGTGATCACCGCGAATTCCGTCCGGCGCGGCGACGCGGTGCGGCACGGTGCTGCGCGTCGTGACGATCACGGTTCCACCGGACGATCCCGAAGACGATCGCGGCGACGACGGCGAGCGCCACCACGACGATCACGATCTTCTGGAACACGTCGGCATACTCTTCGACGCGGTGCCAGCTTTCCCCGAGCTGATACCCGGCCAGCACGAACACGGTGTTCCAGATGGCGCTGCCCAGCGTGGTGAACGCGAGGAACACCGTCAGCGACATGCGAGAGACCCCGGCGGGCACCGAGATGAAGCTGCGGAAGATGGGGATCATCCGGCCGAAGAAGACGGTCTTGACGCCGTGCTTGTCGAACCAGGCCTCTGCGCGGTCGACATCTTTGAGTTTGATCAGCGGCAACCCCGCGAGAATCGCGCGCGTGCGGTCTCGCCCGACCGCCGCACCCACCGCATACCAGAACATGGCGCCGACAACGGAGCCGAGCGTGGTCAGCACGAGCGCGCCGATGAGGCTCATGTCGCCGCGGCTGGCGGTGAATCCGGCCAGTGGCAAAATGATCTCGCTGGGCAGCGGCGGGAAGACGTTCTCGAGAGCGATCGCGAGGCCGGCGCCCAGCGCACCCATCGACTCCATGAGGCCGACGGCCCACCCGGCCAGCCCGGTCAGTTCGCTCGTGGTTTCAGTGGCAGAAAGGATCGTCACAGCAGCGACCCTACGAAGCCACGTTCGGACGAGCGAACACGGCTGCCGCCGGATCGCATGGTGGTAGTCCGCGCCGTGGCGCTGAAGTCGATCGCATCACCTGCAGTTTACGCGGCTCTCGGCGCGCCTGGCGGAGTGTGGCGGTGTCACACAGTAGCGTGATTTGTCCAGGTCCGACGCGTTCTGCCCCACGGGGTGCCGGAGGTGAGCACGTTGTCCAGCCGGGTCAGGTCGGCTGTCATCGTCTTGCTGGCGGCCGTGGCGGTGATCGTGGGAGCCGCGCACCGGGGAACGCCGGAGGCCGCCCAAGCCGGTGAGGCAGCGGCGACGGACGTGAAGGCCGGCGCGCGACTGCTGCCGGACGTGCCCACGTCGGCCACGGCGCCGGTGCCCGAGGTGAACTCCGCGGGCACGCGCAGCCTGACCGGCCGCGAAGGCAATACGGTCGCGCTCACCTTCGACGACGGGCCGCATCCGGACTACACCCCCGCGGTCTTGGACATCCTGCGCGAGTACGACGTCGTGGCCACGTTCTGCCTGGTGGGGCCGAACGCGAAGCAGTGGCCCGACCTGGTGCGCGACATCGTCGCCGACGGGCATGTGCTGTGCAACCACACCGTCAACCACGATGTCCACCTGCCGGGACGCGATCGGGGGCGAATCGACGACGAGCTCGGCGGTGCGTTGGACGCGATCCTGGCCGCCGTGCCGGAGGCCACGGTGCCCTTCTACCGCGCACCCGGCGGAAACTTCGCCGAGAACGTCAACGACGTCGCCCGCTCGCTCGGTCACACCCCGTTGGGTTGGAGCATCGACCCGGGGGACTGGAAGCAGCCCGGGGCGAGCCGGATCCGCGATGACGTGATCACCTCCATGCACCCGGGCGCGGTGGTGCTGTTCCATGACGGCGGCGGTGACCGCAGCGGCACGGTAGCCGCGTTGCCGGCGATCATCGAGGCGCTACGCGACGCCGGTTACGAGTTCGTCGTGCCTGCCGCCTGACATGCTGCATGGCCGGCGTGTGGCACCCTTTCGGACATGGCCGGGACACGAGGAACGATCTCGAGCGTCGCCACCACCGCAGTGCGTGCCGTCGGGCAACTGCTGTGGGTGTTGCTCCCGGCCATCAGCCTGAACTTTCTCGCGTGGGTGCCGGCCAACCAGACGTACTGGCGCGCACGGAGCGCCGGCTGGTTGATCGTGACGATTTTGCTCGTCCTGTGTTCGGCTGGCACGGTGACGGGTGTGGCGCTGGACATCGACAGCGGCGCGATCGGCGCGATGGTCATCGTGGGCGGGATCGGCGGTACGGTAGCGGCGCTCAACGGTCGGCGTATCGTCTTCGGGCCGCACGAGGAGCCCGTTGATCCGGCCGTGCAGGCCGTACTTGACGCGCGTGCGCGCCGGGCCGAAGCACGCGAGATCGCCTCGAGCGACGTGGAGATGGCCGTTGAACTCGGCATCGGCCGACCGGACGTGCCGAGTGACTTCGACGACGGCGGGCTCGTCGACCTGAACAATGCCCCCGCCGACGTGATCGCCCGCACGCTTGACTGGCCGCCCAAGGTCGCGGCGAAGCTGGTCAGCCAGCGCGATGCGATGCTGGGGTACGCGTCGATGGCCGAGGCCTTGGCGCTGTCGTCCATCAGTCACCGTTGGCTCGACCGCGACGCGGAGCGCATCGTCGTCCTGCCTTACCGCAAGGCGAGGTGAGGTGGACCCA
>NZ_DAHVSH010000027.1:0-1725 GCF_027324685.1 Haloactinopolyspora sp. | reverse complement strand
GATGTTGATGGTGTTGCTCTGCCCGGCGGTAATGGTGAACGCGATCGCCTGCGCCGCGGAGAGGACGTTGCCGGTCGCCGTGTTGGTTCCGGAGGTATAGCCGTCGTAGGTCGTCAGGGTCGCGGTGTAGCTGCCGGCCTGAAGCCCCGGAACCGTCAGGGTGCAGATCGTCGAGGCGAGCGTGCTGGTGCAGCCGCTGCTGTTCACGGTGAGGCCGGCCGTCTCGTTGACGGTCGTCGGACCGGAGATCGCGATCGTGATCGACTGCGTCGCGGTCGAGAGGTACTGCGGCCGGACCCCCTTCGTCCGCACGCTCGTGGCCGAGCGGGACGCCGACGACGCGTTCTGCTGCGGCGTGTTGATAACGAAGACCGCCGTGCCGGTGCCCTTTCCGGTCGTCGTTGGGCTCGCCGGCAGCACCGAGGAGCCGTGCGATCCGCCGGCGCAGCCTGCGAGTAACGCCGCGGCGATCAGTACGCCGAGAAACCGAAACCCATGCGAAGTCATATGCTGTTCTCCTGTTACTGAATGCCGCCGACGCTCGTGCTCGTGACCGTCACACCCACGGTCGCGGTCTTGCCGCTGCCGCCGGTGATCGTGATCTGACAGGTGCCGACGGCGGCCGGCGTGACTTTGTAGACCGCGGCGCCGCCGGAGTTGCTCGTCACGCTCACCGTAACGACGCCCGTGCAACTGTCGCTCTCGCTGTAGGCGCCGGTGAAGTTCGACTGCGAGACGTTGAGGTTTTGGACGTAGCTCGCGCCGATTGCGAGGAAGCTCAATGACGACGGGTTGGCGGTGACGCCCCCGCCACCGCCGTTCGGCGCCGAGGTGATCGTCAGGACCGCCGACTCGTTTGCGGTGCCGGTGAAGGTTGCGGCGCAGCCGCCCGCACCGATCGGCGTGACCGAGTATACGGCGGTGCCCAGAGTGACGGGGCTCGTCTGCGCGATCGTCGCAACGCCCTTGCAGGTGTCGCTCTCCGTGTAGGCGGTCGTGAGCGCCGACTGCCAGACGGTCACGGGCTGCGCGGCGCTCGCGCCGAGCGCCGTGAACTTCATGGTGCTTGTCGAGAGCCTAACGGGTTGCGGTGGGGGTGGTGGTATGGCACCGCCGCCGCCCCCGCAACCGAAGAGCAGCGCCGCGAGCGCCGAGGCGATCGCGGCCACAAGAAACCGGCGCATTAGTGTACGATGACGCTCGTATAGGTGTATGACGCATTCGCGGTTACGGTCTGCGCCAAACTTGCGCTATCCTCGAACGAGACGCTGCACGTTCCCGGGTTGTTGCCGGTGTTTGCCGTCAGCGTCCAGGCCGGCGTACTGCCCGAGAGCGTCGAGCCGGCGGCCCCGCCGGTGCAGGTGTTCGCAGATTGGGTGAAGGCCTGGCTGTAGGGGGCGTCCGTCCAACCCGGCTCTGAGGGCACGAGCGTCGCGGTGTCGCCGCCGGTAACCAGCGAGACCGACGCCGGCGTGCTGGTCGTTCCGTTCGAGCACAGGTCCGAGGAGTTCGCGCAGGTTGCGGTGAGTACGGGAGTACCGAGAACCGCCGGCTCCGAGACGGAGGTGCTGTTCGTCGCCTGGATCGAGGCGCTGTCGTTCACGTAGAAGGTCGTCGCCGGAACGGAGAGCCCGCCGTACGCGACGGTGATGACGTTCGAGGGCGCGGAGCTTGCGGGTGTGGTCCCGCTGCCTCCGGTGAAGGAGAGCGCGTACGACTGGCTCG
>NZ_DAHVSH010000010.1:0-10762 GCF_027324685.1 Haloactinopolyspora sp. | reverse complement strand
CGGCGCAGGATCTCGTCGGGCAACACGTCGGCGAACAGCCTGCGCATCAGCGCCGTCCGGCCGGCGTAGCCCCACCGTCCGCCGGCGGCAGCCAAGGCGGCCAGGAAGTCATGATCCAGCAGCGGGTGCGTCACCGTGACACCGTGCTCGGCGCCCAGCGCGTGGTAGCAACCGAGAACCGCCTGGACCGCCCGTCGGTGTCGCAACCACCACGTCGCCCGGTCCCACCGCAATGGCTCGCCAGCTTCGTCCGCGGCGAGCAAGCGGTGATGCCTTTCGGCGACGGCCGGCCGCAACCAGGATTGATAGCCGGATCGAACCATCTCCGACCGTGCGGCAACCCGGCGTATCGGACCTGGCATGAGCGCCGCCGACGACGCCGACAGCAGGGCCCGCGAGGCCGGCCGGCGCTTGCGCACCAGCAGCATCAGCGGAGTGACCCGGTGGGCGCCGATGACCTCGTCGCCGCCCTCACCGGTGAGCAGGGATCCCCCGGCTGCCGAGGCGAACAACGCCTGCTTGACGTGAAACGCCGGGGGCCACAGCAGCCCGCGATGCAGCAACCCGGCCTGGCCCACCTCGCCCAAGAGATCACTCGCGCCGTAGATCGGGATTCGCACCCAATCGGCCAGGCCGAGATGCTCGATCACCATGTCTTGCCAAGCCGACTCGTCGGTGTCGTCCACCTCCGGATACACCTCGGTGACCGGAACCGGGTCGGGCAGCCCTTCCCTACGCGCCACCTCCGTCGCCACGGCAAGGACCGCCGAAGAATCACGGCCACCGGAGAACGACACGTAACACGGCGGACGTCGTAGTGCGCGGCCGATCACCGCTTCCAGCGCTGCGCGCGGTGTCGTCGTGACGTGTGGGAGTGGGGTCAGTGGTACGACTCCGTGTACCCAGGACGTCGCAATTTCGAAAACCGACGGCCGGTAGAACGACTGTTCATCAACAATGTCAATCGTCGTCGGCCGACTCGTCATTAGCCGGACCATCATGTGGGGCCCCCGAACGCACCGTCAAGACGATGCATCGTGGGCGCCTGACCGTTTGGCCGGTCGGCCCACGATGCATCGCGTCTTGCGTCGGCTCAGGAAATTCCGCCGCCGCCACCCGGCTTGTCGCCGAACTTGATCCACAGAATCTGGTCGGCAGACCCCTTGCCGGAAAGTGCAAGGGTCAATTCACGGACCGACCCGACTTCTTCCATCTTCGGCGGTTCATATGTCATGACCGCGCCCCCCTTTCGATGACCCCTCGATGAGGGTTTCGGACCGCAGAACACCCCCCGCGTCCTGTCCAGCCCGAGAATCGGACTATATCGCCTTTCGAAGGCGGTTGGGAAGAATCCTTCTGCCAACATTTTGGTTGGTTGTAGGTGCGCTGACGTGCTGAGTGCGTGGCACGCTGAAAGTGACCGATCGTGTCCGGTTTGTCCGCATATGTGGAGCGCTTCAGCGTGCCACGTGTGCCCCGCCGGTTCGCCGGTTCGCCGGTCGTCGGCGCCGGTCGCCAGTGCCGGAACGCGCCCGTCAGGACAGGGCGCCGCCTGGATCGTTGTCGTAGCGGAACCACATGTGCTGATCGGACCGGCCGCGCCCGTCTTGAGCAAGCGTCAGCTCGCGCACGGAACCGATCTCGTCGATCACCGGAGACTCATAAGCCATCGGTCGTACCCCCCTCATCTCGTCGTGCTGTCCAGCACGAACTATCAACCGGACGATTCCAGCAGTTCCCGCTCCCGAAGCATGCCGAGGAAAGACTCCACGTCGGTTCGCGCCTGATCACTTTCGATGCCGAACTCGTCGACCAGACCATCGACCAGCTCGGTCTCGGTACGTTCATCGGTCAACATTCGCATCAGGACCGAGCCGGACTCGTTCGTCTTGAGATACGTCGAGCTGGCCAGGTCCAGAATCACCGTTTCGCCGTCGATCTCGCGCCATGTGACGCCGTCGGTTCGCAGTCTCATCGGCCCCCCAGAAGTAAGCTGCTGAGCGAACTCTAGCGTGCTGGACACGACACAGCTACACGCCGACCCCGTGATCATGCCTGTGTCCGGCGGCGTCCTTCAACGCTCACCTCGTCGCCGACAATGCCCGCCGCGCCGTGGTGGCGGTTCACGGCTCGCCGTGACGCTGGGTGCTGGGCGACCTCGGGGCGCGCAGGGCCGCTGGCAGGACCGGCCGGCGGTGGGGGTTGGGGCGAATCGGGCACGAAATACCTGGTAGTGCCAGTCGCCGCCGGTGCTGACTGGGGCGAACCGGGCACGAACGCTAGTGGCGCCGGTCGTGAAGATCGTCGTGCAACAAAGCGCGGACTATACCGGCAGTTTCTGCCACGACGATCATCACGACCGCTGACTCCAGCACCTTTCAACACGACGATCATCACGACCGCGAACGTCAACACTTTCCGGCACGATGATCATCACGACCCCAGGGGTGTTGGGGCGCCGGCGCGGCCAACCGGTCAGCGATCACGCAACGTGTCCAGCCGATCGGTGTACTCGTCTTCGTCGATCTCGCCGGCGGCGAAGCGTTCGGCCAGCTTGGCCTCACCCGCGCGCCGACCTGAAGCCGCGCTGTTGCGGCGCCAGAGGACGACTGCGGCCGTGATGGCGGCTACGACGATCAGGAACCACAGGATCGGGAAGATCGGCCAGAAGTCCGGCCCGTTCCAGGGTCCGCCATGGGCGATGATCTGGTCGGTTGCTGCGAACATGTCATGCTCCTCGAATCACGAATTGTGCTCATCGTGATTCGAGTGTGCTGGCAATACGCCTCGGCGGCGTCCGGCACGGAACGTAACCGCAGCTACGCAATTCGCCGTAGCTGGTGCCTCAGCTGGCCGACGTGATCATCCCAGCACCGACGGTGCGGTGCGTCGCCTCGTCGATGAGGATGAATCCGCCGGTGATGCGGTTGCGGCGGTACTCGTCAGCCAGGAGCGGGGCGGTGGTCCGCAGCCGGACCCGGCCGACGTCGTTCAAGCCGAGCTGCCCAGCGTCTTCGTCCCGGTGCAGCGTGTTGACGTCGAGGCGGTACTGGATGTCTTTCACCAGCGTCCGCGCCGACCGGGTGGTGTGCTTGATCGCCAGCTTCTGCCCGGGCGAGAGCGGAGTATCGGCCATCCAGCACACCATCGCGTCGATGTCTTGCGCCACGTACGGCTGGTTGTGTGGCCGGCAGATCATGTCACCACGAGAGATGTCGATCTCGTCCTCGAGCCGGATGGTCACCGACATCGGGGCGAAGGCTTCCTCGACCGGCCCGTCGGCGGTTTCGATGGCGGCGATCCGCGTGGTCAACCCACTCGGCAGCGCCATGACTTCGTCACCCGGCTTGAGAATGCCACCCGCAACCTGACCGGCGTACCCGCGGTAGTCGGGGTACTGCAGCGACTTCGGGCGGATGACGTACTGCACCGGGAACCGCACGTCGACCAGGTTGCGGTCGCTGGCGATGTGCACGTTCTCGAGGTGGTGCAGCAACGACGAACCCTCGTACCACGGCATGTTGCCCGAGCGCGAGACGATGTTGTCGCCGTGCAGCGCCGAGATCGGCACCGTCGTCAGGTCCGGGATGTCGAGCTTGGTGGCGAAGGCGGTGAAGTCGCGCTGGATCTTCTCGAACGCCTCCTGCGACCAGTCGACCAGGTCCATCTTGTTCACTGCCAGCACCAGGTGCGGCACCCGCAGCAGCGAGACGATGAACGCGTGCCGGCGGCTCTGTTCGACCAAGCCCTTGCGGGCGTCGACCAGCACGATGGCCAGATCGGCGGTGGAGGCGCCGGTGACCATGTTGCGCGTGTACTGGATGTGCCCGGGGGTGTCGGCGATGATGAACTTGCGTCGCGGCGTGGCGAAGTAGCGGTACGCGACGTCGATGGTGATGCCCTGCTCGCGCTCGGCGCGCAGCCCGTCGGTCAGCAAGGCCAGGTCGGTGTACTCGTCACCGCGCTGCTTGCTGGTGCGCTCGACACTTTCGAGCTGGTCGTTGAAGATCGACTTCGAGTCGAAGAGCAGCCGGCCGATCAGCGTGCTCTTGCCGTCGTCGACAGAACCGGCGGTGGCGAATCGCAGCAGGCCCGCGTCGGCTTCCGTGGGCGTCGTCGAGGTCACGCTGTGCACTCCCGTAGGCATGTCGTTCGAGGGATCGGGCGTCGCATCTAGAAGTATCCCTCTTTCTTACGGTCCTCCATCGCGGCCTCGCTCACGCGGTCGTCGCCGCGGGTCGCACCGCGTTCGGTGAGCCTGGTGGCGGCCACCTCTTCGATGATCTTGTCGATGGTGTCCGCGTCGGAACGAACCGCCGCGGTCAGCGACGCGTCGCCGACGGTGCGGTAGCGCACCTTCGCGGTGAAGGTCTCTTCGCCGTCTCGCGGCTTGCAGAACTCGTTGGCCGAGAACACCATGCCGTCGCGCTCGAACACCTCGCGCTCGTGAGCGAAGTAGATCGACGGCACGTCGATGCCCTCGCGGGCGATGTACTGCCACACGTCGAGCTCGGTCCAGTTGGACAGCGGGAAGACGCGGATGCTCTCGCCTACGTGGATGCGCCCGTTGTAGAGGTTCCACAGTTCCGGGCGCTGGTTCTTCGGGTCCCACTGGCCGAAGTCGTCACGGAACGAGAACACCCGCTCCTTGGCGCGCGCCTTCTCCTCGTCGCGCCGCGCGCCGCCGAAAAGCGCAGTGAACCGGTGCTTCTCCACCGCTTCGAGCAGCACCGGCGTCTGGATCCGGTTACGCGAGCCGTTGGGCTCCTCACGCACCAGGCCGCGCTCGATGGCCTCGGGCACCGAAGCGACGATGAGCTGCACACCCAGCTCGGCGACCCGCCGGTCGCGGAACTCGAGGACCTCGGGAAAGTTGTGCCCGGTGTCGACGTGCATGACCGGGAACGGGATGGGCGCGGGCCAGAACGCCTTCTCAGCCAGGCGCAGCATCACGATCGAGTCCTTGCCGCCCGAGAACAGCAGCACTGGGCGTTCGAGCTCGGCGGCCACCTCGCGGAAGATGTGCAACGCCTCGGATTCGAGGACGTCGAGCTGCGTGAGCTGGTATTCGTGCGTCATCGTCATCGTGCGGACCTCGTTGCGGTGTGAACGTCCCCGACCTCGGCGCACGCGGCCACGAGCGCCGAGCCGAGCTCGGGCCGGGCGACGATCAGGTCGGGGATGTAGGTGTCCTTAGTGTTGTATCGCATCGGTGCGCCGTCGATGCGGCTGGCATGCAGCCCCGCGGCGAGCGCGACGGCGACCGGGGCGGCCGAGTCCCACTCGTACTGCCCACCGGCGTGGATGTACGCGTCGACCTCGCCGCGGATCACTGCCGCTGCCTTGTAGCCCGCCGATCCCATCGGCACGAGCTCGGCCGACATGGTGCGTGCGACGTGCTCGGCCTCGGCCGGCGGCCGGGTCCGGCTCACCGCGACCCGCACGACATCGGAGGTGCGCTCGGGGACCTGGGGCGCTGGGTCGCTGGACAACGTGACCCCGAGGCCGGGCAGCGCGACCGCCCCGGCGGTCAGCTCACCGCCGACCCACAAGGCGACATGCACCGCCCAGTCCGAACGGCCCTCGGCATACTCGCGGGTGCCGTCGAGCGGGTCGATGATCCAGACCCGCTCAGCGTCGAGGCGCGCGGGGTCGTCAGCGGCCTCTTCACTGAGCACGGCATCGTCGGGGCGGTGCGTCGACAGCTGCTCGTCGAGGTAGCGCTGGGCCGCGCGGTCGCCGGCGTCGCGCAGTTCACGCCCGCCGTCCACGGGGCCGTGAGTCCGGCGCAAGTCGAGCAATACCTCGCCTGCCCCCTGGGCAAGGCGAGCCGCCAAGGCTGCATCGGCGTGGGTCACTAGTCTCCTCCGGGGACCGATCAAGCCTCCCACAGTAACCGACTCGTCCCGCCCAGCCCGTGGGGGCCGGATCGCGAGACGCCCCCAGCTCAGCCGCTGACCGGCAGCCGTCACCGTCCGGTCAGCACCGTCGGGGCCGCCGCCGACAGCGCCTGGCGCCACGGTCGCATCGGCTCCATCCCGAGCTGCGCCCACCGGTCCTGGGCCAGCACCGAATACGGCGGACGGGGCGCCAGCCTGGGCATCTCGTCACTCGTGATCGGCCGGACGCGGTCCGGATCGACGCCGAGCTCGGCGAAGACCGCACGCGCCAGCCCGTACCACGACGTCGAGCCGGAGTTCGTGGCGTGCAGCACGCCCGACACGGCGGACGCACTCAGCAGCCTGCCGATGTCGTAGATCCGGGTGGCCAGGTCGAACGTCCACGTCGGCTGGCCCCGCTGGTCGTCGATCACCTCGACCTCGTCGCGCCGGGCGGCGAACTCGACCATGGTGCTGACGAAGCTGCGCCCGTAGGCGCCGTACGTCCACCCGGTGCGGATGATCACGCTGGTGTCCGGCAACGCCTCCAGCACGACCCGCTCACCTTCGGCCTTCGTCCGCCCGTAGGCCGTCGCCGGGGCGATCGGGGCATCCTCGGGGTACGGCTGGCGGCTGGACCCGTCGAAGACGTAGTCGGTCGACAGCTGGATCATGCGCACGTCCGCGCGTTCACACGCTCGGGCCACGTTCGCCACGCCGTGTGCGTTGACGGCCCGGGCTCCGGCCTCGTCGACCTCCGCGCCGTCGACATCGGTGACGGCGGCGAGGTTCACGACCACCGGGTCACCTGGGTCGCCGGCCGCCATCCGCGCGATGCTCGCGACGGCGGCCTCGACAGCGCGACCGTCGGTGACGTCCAGTACGGCCTTCGTGGCCGGCACCACCGGCTCGCCGAGGCTGTGCAGCAGCCCGACGAACTCGCGGCCGAGCCTGCCCGCCGCCCCTGTCACCAGCCAGGTGGTCACCGCGGCTCCCTCCGCCCCGCACGAGCCGGCCTGCCATCAATACGCTCCGGTTCCCCGCCACACCGCGCCGACCGTGCGAGCCAGCAGCCGGGCGTCCTCGCCGAGCGTCCAGTTGTCCACATAGCTCAGGTCCAGCCGTATCGTCTCGTCCCACGACAGGTTGGACCGCCCGCTGACCTGCCACAGGCCGGTCATCCCCGGCACCGCCCGCAACCGGCGGCGCTCAGTGGGGCCGTACTGGTCCACTTCCTCCGGCAGCGGCGGGCGCGGACCGACCAGGGACATCTCGCCGCGCAGGACGTTGAGCAGCTGCGGCAACTCGTCGAGCGAGTATTTGCGCAGCACCCGGCCGATCGGGGTCACCCGGGGATCCAGGCGCATCTTGAACATCGGGCCATCCTGGTCGGTGCCGCCGAGCAGCTCGGCGCGGCGCATGTCGGCGTCCACGTACATGGTGCGGAACTTGACCATGGTGAACATCAGCCCGTCGTGGCCCACCCGCACCTGCCGGTAGAACACCGGTCCCGGGCTGGACATCCGCACGGCGACTGCGATGACCGCGAGCAGCGGAGAGACCAGCACCAGTCCCACCGCCGCGAGCAGCCGGTCGGCGACGCTCTTCACCCGCAGCGGGGCGCCGGCCGGGCGGGCCTGCCGCACATGAACGACCGCGCCCGCGCCCGCACGTCCGGCCGACAGGCGATGCGGGGCGACGTCGTCCAGGCCCAGCTCGACGATTAGTTCACCGCCGACGTCGCTGAGCGCCCAGCCCAACTCACGCAGCCGCTGCCCGGTGAAAGACGATTCAGGTGCGACGCAGACCGCTTGCGCTCCCGACTCGAGGACGGCGGCGACGACGGCGGCCACCGGGGTGCGCTCGCGCTCGCCGTCGGGGTGGGGTCCGGTCGGCTCGCCCACGGCGACGGTCTCGACCACGTGTCCGTCGTCGTCTTCGACGCAGGCGCCCACCACGAGGAGCGCGTGATCGTCGTCGCGAGCGAGGCGGTCGGTCACCTCGGACACGCCGGCCTGCCGACCGATCACGAGCGTGCGGACGCCGGCCACACCGCGCCGGCACAGGTCGCGCTCCCGCCGCGCGGTCACGAACCGCAGCACCACGGCTCCGGTCAGCAGGATCGCCACGACGCCGACGAGCGGGCCGCCGAGCACCGGCCACCCGAACGCCGAACCCGCGATCGCCAGCACGGCGACCAGGACCGCCAACACCTCGACGACGTCGGCATAGCGCCGACGCGAACCGAGAATGGCTTCGCCCGGTCGCGTCCGGCACATCAGGCCCAGCGGCCACGACGCTGCCAACACCGTCAATGCCACCGCCACGGTGGGCTCGTCGGGCATGAAAGCCGGCACCCAGATCGTCGCGGCCGCAGCACCGGCCGTCACCGAATCACCGATGGCGAGAAGTTGTCGAGGACGAAAGGGGCGCTGGGTCGGAAGCTCGCTTCCTGCCCCGTCACGCCCGATCAAAGAATGCTGCTGAAGTGAATGTGCGCGCACGCGCGTAGACGGAATGTCTACCGTAGCCATGGCCCCCCCAGGCTCCGATACCCCCCACCGGCTCAGACCTGAGCCGACGAACATGGAGGGACTATACGCGGCGCGCGCAGACCAGGACCAGAGGTGTGGCCGGTGATTTTCCCGACGTTTTCACGAATCCGATTTCCGTCGGCTGGGCCGTACTCTCAATTCACCCGTTGTAATGATTCTGCGCATACACGAGGCCATCGACCACCACCGCTTCGGCGGCATCTGCGGCACGATCGACGTAGAACTCCAGATCGCGGCGTTCAGCCGCTGAAAACGGTTTGAGTACATAGGCGGCCGGATCCATCCGGCCCGGCGGGCGCCCGATACCGATACGCAGGCGGCAATAGTCTCCGGAGCCCAGACTGGCCCGAATGGAACGCAACCCATTGTGGCCGTTGTCGCCACCGCCGCGTTTGAGCCGGATGGTGCCGAACGGCAAGTCCAGTTCGTCGTACACGACGAGGACATGATCCAGCGGCACCTTGTAGAAGTCGACCAACCGAGCGACCGGACCGCCGGATTCGTTCATGTACGAACGCGGCCGGGCCAGGACCGCGCGGTTGCCGGGGATGCCGCCGAAACGGACCTCCGCGACATCGGCGCGGGTGCGTCGTTGCGCCTTCAGCCGCGTCTCGGCGCGCGCGGCGAGCAGGTCGAGGACCATCGCGCCGACGTTGTGCCGCGTTTCGGCATACGAAGGGCCGGGGTTCCCGAGACCCACGACGAGCCACAGCGCGTCGGACATCTACGGACCCCCGGCCCTCCCATCGAACTCCTGCGGAATTACGACTCTTCGCTCGCTGCGGCTTCCTCGCCCTCGCTCGCAGCCGCTTCCTCGACCTCGGCGCCCTCCTCGGCCGGAGCCTCGGCTTCGAGGTCCGCCTCGGTCGGCGTCGCCGTGATGTTGACGATGAGCAGTTCCTCGTCGGCCGCGAGGGTGGACCCCGGCGCCAGCGTGAGGTCCTTGGCGTGGATCATGCTGCCTTCTTCGAGGCCCTCGACAGAGACCTCGATGTGCTCGGGCAGGTGCGTGGCCTCGGCCTCGATGGCCACCGTGGTGCTCTCGAGGCTGACCATCGTGCCCGGGGCAGCGTCACCGACGAGGGTGACGGGAACGTCGACGACGACCTTCTCACCGCGCTTGACCAGCAGCAGGTCGACGTGCTCGATGAAGCCCTTGAGCGGGTCGCGCTGGACATGCTTCGGCAGCGCCAGCTCGTTGCCGTGGTCCTGGATGTCGAGCGTGATCAGCACGTTGGCCGTCTTCATCGCCATCATGGTGTCGTGGCCCGGCAGGGACAGGTGGATCGGGTCGGTGCCGTGGCCGTAGAGCACCGCCGGCACCTTGTCCGCGCGGCGAAGACGGCGGGCAGCGCCCTTACCGAACTCGGTTCGCAGCTCGGCAGCGATCTTGACATCGGACACGGTGGTACTCCTCGAAAGGCGGTGGGCGGTCAGGCGACACGTCGGGCTCGGGCAAAAGGCGCGCACCGACTGCGCACCGCGTCGATCACGGAGCCGTCACAGAACAGCGCCCTCGCCGAGGCAACCACCGAAGTTTAGCCCCCGCGCGCCGGGGATGTGAAACCGGCCCTGGCGCAGCGGCCTACGCGTTGCCGTTGAACAGGCTGGTGACCGAGCCTTCCTCGAATACCTCGTGGATCGCCCGAGCCACGAGCGGGGCGATCGAGAGCACCGTGAGCTTGTCGAACCGGCGCTCCTCCGGGATGGGCAGCGTGTTCGTCACGATGACCTCGGCGATGCCGGAGTTCTTCAGCCGGTCCACCGCGGGACCGGACAGCACCGCGTGTGTCGCCGCCACGAGCACCTTCTCTGCACCGCCCTCGAGCAGGGCGTCGGCGGCTTGGGTGATGGTTCCCGCGGTGTCGATCATGTCGTCGACGAGCAGACAGGTCCGCCCCTGGACGTCACCGACGACCTCGTGCACCTTCACCTGGTTGGCGACGTTCGGGTCACGCCGCTTGTGGATGATGGCCAGCGGCGTGCCGAGCCGGTCGGCCCACACGTCTGCGACGCGGACGCGGCCGGCGTCGGGCGAGACGATGGTCATGTTCGCCGGGTCGTGCCGGTCGGCGACGTGGTTGGCGAGGATGGGCAGCGCCCACAGGTGGTCGACCGGGCCGTTGAAGAACCCCTGGATCTGCGCGGTGTGCAAGTCGACGGCCATCAACCGGTCGGCGCCGGCCGTTTGGAACATGTCGGCGATCAGCCGGGCCGAGATCGGCTCGCGGCCGCGGTGCTTCTTGTCCTGGCGGGCATAGCCGTAGAACGGCATGACCACGGTGATCTGCTTCGCCGAGGCGCGCTTGAGTGCGTCGACCATGATCA